>JBAVTM010000050.1:0-4132 GCA_049696195.1 Desulfuromonadaceae bacterium
CTGCCAACCTCAATTCGGCGACGTCTCTGGCATCTGCGGAAATGTTTAATGGCTGGGAGACTCTTCAGGCGGTTGATACCTCAAAGCCGCTGGTCAGAAAGATTTTCAAGAAGATTGGGGCTTATACCGGCAAGGCTGTTGACGAAGACAAAAAAGTCCTCAGGGCCTATGATGCGATAAATCTCCTTATCGAAGCACTGAAGGCGAGCGGTAACCCGGATGATTCGACAGCCATACGTGACGCCTTCTATAAAATACCGAACTATGAGCGTGCAACCGGCAAAAAAGGCGGTAAAGGCGGATTCGTCGTCGGCAAAAACCATTTAGTGGATATTGATGATGAGGTTATCTATGTCATCAAAGCCGGTAAACTTACTCTTGCCAATAACTAGGTACTGACAGTGGTGTGAATCCCTGCCCGGCATGTCAAGTTGGATAAAGACTGGCAGCCCGGCTCAAAAAAAATCAGAAGGTGTGGGTGTTCTATGGACAGTTTTCTCTCAAACTTGGTACCAATCCTTATTGTCGGCCTCTCCCTGGGCAGTCTCTTCGGCCTGATAGGCCTGGCCTATACGGTAATCATCAACGCCACCCAGTTGGTGAACTTTGGTCAGGGTGACTTTTCCATGATCGGCGTTGCGGTGTGCTGGGCGCTGATCAGCAAAGCAGGGCTCCCGCTATGGGTGGCCTTCCCCCTGGCGATAGTGGCAGGGGGAGTGGTAGGCTTCATCACCAACGCTATCATCGTTACGCCTCTTTTAAAAAAGGATGTACATCCCTTCTATCCGATCCTGGGCACCATGTCGGTAGGAACCATACTTGCCGGTTCTGTCGGGGTGTTAACCGGTTTCTACTGGATGCCCATCGAACACTTCATGGGCAACGAACCGTTACGGCTTGGCGCCATTCCTCTGGATACGCAAGGGGTATTGATCATCCTAACGACTGTCGTCATTGTGACGGTTTACTGGTATCTGCTGCATAAGACCCGCCTGGGACTGGCGCTCAGGGCCACCGGCTTTAACCGCGAAGTGTCGCTTCTTGCCGGGATCCAGGTCAGCAAAATGGCAAGCCTGTCATTTATCCTGAGCGGCATGATCGCATCCATTGCCGGCGTGTTGTGTGCACCTTTCTCGGCATTTACGGCGACCGACGGCATGGTGCTGGGAATCAACGGCTTTATAGCATTGATCGTCGGCGGCTGGGGAAATCCCTACGCTGCCGTGCTGGGAGGGATTCTGATCGGGATGATTCGTGCGGTGATCGTCGGGTACGTATCATCGGCACATGCGGAGTTGGCCACGTTCCTGGTGCTCATGATCGTCCTCACAATGAAACCGGAAGGACTGTTTGCCGGCTTCATGATGCCAAAGACACTTAACAGCAGGAAGTAAACTATACCTGGGTAGGAGCATTTATGTTGAGTAATAGAAGAAGAGACCTGTTGATTATTAGTGTGGTTGCCTTGATAGGGGCGTTGCTGCCCCTGGGAGTACCTGATTTTGTCCGGTACCTGGTAGTTCTCGTCAGTATTTACAGCATAGCATCATTGGGGCTGAATATTTTCATGGGGTATTGCGGCCAGATAAACATGGGCAGCGCTGGCTTCTTCTGTATGGGTGCCTACATCCCGACAATGCTGCAGATAAAGTTCGAAGTACACTATCTTATCGGTTTCCCGATCGCGGTGGTATTTTCAGCTCTCGTCGCATGGGCCCTCAGCGTCCCGCTTCTGCGGCTTAAAGGCCATGCCATGGCAATCGGAACTCTCTCCTTCGGCATGGCAATCTTTCTCATCGCCGAACGCTTTCCTTCACTCACCGGCGGCGCCGATGGAATCTCGGTCTCTCCAATGACCTTCAACGGTGAAGCTGTCGGGGACAAATTTTACTACTACCTGATTCTGGTCTGTTTCCTTCTCTCCTATCTTGGCTGCTATTTCCTGATGGATTCGAAAATAGGCAGAGCGCTGAAGGCGATCCGGGATGACGAAGACGCCGCCGCAGCCCTGGGGATCAACGTTGCCCATTACAAGACGATGGCATGGGTGCTGAACGGTGCGCTTATGAGCATCGCCGGGTCACTGTTCGCCCAGCAGGCAGGCTTCCTGAGCCCCTCCACCTTTGCCCTCTGGACCAGCATCTCGGTCCTTGTAATGATATGTGTCGGCGGCCTTGGTTCGAACCTCGGAGCGGTAATTGGTGCGCTTATAATGACCTTGCTTCCGTACATCCTGGTTTCGATCCAGGAATACGTAATGTTGACTCAGGGGATCATTCTCTTCTGCGTCCTCAGATTCATGCCGGATGGAGTTGTGGGCACCTTCCCGAATATTGCCAAGCTGTTCGGGCGCAAGCAGGAAGTGGTACGTAGCAGTGAGGTGGTTTTATGAAATACGACAGCGAACCAGGAATATTCAGCGAATGCTATGGGGGTGAGAGGTGATTCTCGAACTTAAAGATATATCCAAATACTTCGGCGGACTTCGAGCCCTGAGCAATATCAATATCAGCGTAAAAAGCGGCACCGTAACAGCGCTTATCGGCCCTAACGGAGCGGGTAAATCGACGATCATAAACGTCATTACCGGGGTTCATGCGCCGACTCAGGGAGAGGTCTTTTTCGACGGGGCAAATATATGTGGCCTGCCGCGGCACAAGCTGGTTGAGAAAGGGCTCGCCAGGACGTTTCAGCTTACCAAGATGTTTCACGGTATGACGGTCCTTGAAAATGCCATGGTAGGCGGTCATCACTGGGCGAGGAAGAGCAACTTTCTGCCGGTATTGCTGAACCGGAAATCGGTACGAAAAGAAGAAGAAGAGATCTACGGATACGCGATGGAGATGCTGAGGCTGGTAGGGCTTGAGAAATATGCCCACGAATCGGCCGGTACATTGCCCCATGGTCAACAACGCCTGCTGGAAGTGGCACGGTCAATGGCGACCCGCCCCAAACTCATTCTGCTCGATGAACCTGCCGCGGGGTTGAACGGCAACGAAGAGGACATGCTTCGGGATGCTCTGCGTGCGATTGTTGACAACGGCACCACGGTTTTTATGGTCGAACACCACATGAAGCTGGTCATGAGTGTCAGTGATGACGTGCATGTCATGGATGTCGGCACCAAAATAGCTGAAGGAAAACCTGCTGAGATCGGCAAGAATCCGGCTGTAATCAAGGCCTACCTAGGGAAGGAGTATTAAGGTGCTAAATCTCAAGAATGTACAGTCGGGTTACGGTCCGGTGACCATCATATGGGATGTTTCCCTGAAAGTCGGCAAAGGCGAGATCGTCAGTATGATCGGAGCGAATGGAGCCGGTAAAACCACGCTGCTGAAAACTATCTCCGGGGTGGTCGGCTGCACGGGGGGATCGATAATCTTCGAAGAGGAGGAAATCCAGAAGAAAGCTCCCCACGAAGTTGTCGACCGGGGCATCATCCAGGTACCGGAAGGCAGGCAGATAATCAACGAGTTTACCGTCAGGGAAAACCTCCTGATGGGATGTTACCGGCGCCATAAAGAACTGGGGCAGAAGGGAAGAGAGAAGCTCCTCGCCTATGCGTGTGAACTTTTTCCTATTCTGGAAGAACGGCTGGACCAGCTTGCCGGCACCCTGAGCGGGGGGCAGCAGCAGATGGTGGCGATCAGCCGGACCCTGATGGGGCAGCCCAAAATCATGCTGACGGACGAACCATCCCTTGGCCTTGCCCCCATGATAGTTCAGCAGGTGTGCGATGTCCTTGTCGAACTCAATAAGAACAAGGGACTTACGGTACTTCTCGTCGAGCAGAATGCCATGGTCGCCCTGGAAATGGCAAACCGGGCCTATGTCTTGGAAGGCGGCAGAACCATTCTGGAAGGCTCCGGAACGGAACTGCTGAACAACGATAAGGTCAGGGAAGGATACCTGGGAGTGTAGCGAAGGCAGTTGTTGAATCATGGTAAAAACAGGAAAGTCTGCGGCTGCCGGACAGCCGCCATATCGATAAAAAAAGGAGTAATCAAATGAAGATCCTGTTTATGAATCCCTTTGGTACCGCCAGATACAATGAGCTTATTCAGCGCATTCTCGACAAGGCGAAGAGGCCTGACACCGAGGTCGTTGTCGATAATCTTTCAAAGGGGCCGAC
>JBAVTM010000051.1:0-12793 GCA_049696195.1 Desulfuromonadaceae bacterium
TGCTGATACGCCGCCACAAGCCCCCGTAATGCCTTCTTCATGCCGCGCTTCCACGGCCCCACCGCTACCATGCGCAGATTTTCCGGGGCGAAGAGAGCGCGGGCGGTTTCCTGAAGATCGGCAGCAGTGATCCGACGCGCTTCGCCCTGATCCTCCTCAATGCTCCTGACAACCCCCATCAGTTCACCCCAGCCATATCGCCCCCCCATTTCGTAGGCCGAATCCCGGCTGAACTCGAGATCAAAAATATAGGAATTGCGAATCCGTTCCAGTTCGTCTCCAGGAACCGGCTCCGCTGTGACACGGAACAGCTCTTCAAAGGCCGCCTCTACCGCGTGGGTCAGGGTATCCGGGGACGTCGACAGATCAAACGCCAGGCAGCCGGTTTCGTCGTAGGCGCCGATTGCGCCGTCCACGGAATAAATGATCCCCAACTCCTCCCGCAAGCGTAAATGAAGGCGGGAACTCCCGCCACCGGCAAGAATCCGGCGCAAAAAGCGGAGCGCCATAAACCGGCGGTCATCGCGGGCAAAGCCGAGAAACGCCAGCTGCAGATTCATCTGGCTGTCTGAATCCTGCACACAGCGGATCTGTGGCGAGAACTGACGAAGTTTCACGGTCTGTACTTCCGGGACGTGCCGGTCAGGCCACACTCCAAAGCAATCCCTGGCGGCGGCAAGCACGGCACGGGTTTTGACCGGTCCGGATACAACCAGCACCGCGTTTGAGGGGACATAATAGTTCTTCAGATGCTCCCTGAGGTCACTCTGGTCTATGGCGGCGATGCTTTCCAGGGTTCCGACGGTCGGCATCCCCAGCGGATGCCGGGGCCAGAGCAGTCGGCTGACGATAGTGTCCGGATTGACCTCCTCACCCTGCTCGTTCAGATCCTCCCTGGCCTCCTCGGCGACAATCCGCTTCTCGATCTCGATTCCGGTCAGAAGAGGCTTGGTCAGCATCGAAGCGAATATTTCCATGCCGCGCTTGACGCTGTCCGGGTGCACCCGCGAATAGTAGTAGGTCGACTCGGCATCGGTGGCGGCGTTCGGTGCGCCGCCGACAATCTCAAATGCCGACTCGATTGCCAGAGACGAAGGAAATTCGGCGGTTCCCCGAAACAGGGTATGCTCCAGAAAATGGGAAAGACCTTCCCGCCCCGGGGGGTCGTTACGACCGCCGACCTTCAGATAGATCGCCAGCTCGGCGGCGTGCAGATGCGGCATTTCGACACAGACAACCCGCAGGCCGTTATGAAGGGTATGGAGATTGGTGCGGATCATATCAGGTGACTCCGGATGGTTTCTATGCGCTGGCGGTATTGATCAGGTGACAGGAACATCTCTTCATGCGGCTCGGCCCAGATCGGTCGCGGCCAGAGCGGTTCGGACGAGAAGCGGGGTACGATGTGCCAGTGGATATGCGGCACCATGTTCCCGAGGAGTTCATAATTGATCTTGGCAGGCGTATATACCGTGTAAAGGGCCTCTGCCACGAGAGAGACCTCCTCCATCAGAGCAGCCCGCACGTCACGGTGGAGATGGAACAGTTCGGTGGCATGATCCTTGGTGAACAGCAGCGTATAACCCGGAAAGTACTGGTCCCGGTTGAGGATTACATACGAGTGGGGGAGTTCGACGATCCGCAGGTCGGAATCATCCTCCCAGCGGCGGCACATCGGGCAGTCGATCATGTTATTCATACCTCAGCGCGTCGATCGGATTCAAACCGGCCGCTTTTCTGGCGGGATAAAAACCGAAAAAAATGCCGACCGCACCCGAAAAAACGAAGGCGACCGCAATAGATTGAAACGATATCAAGGTCGGCCAGTCAAGCATCTTTGATACGACCGTAGCCCCTCCGGCCCCCAAGGCAATGCCGATCAGGCCTCCGAGCATCGTCAGCAGCACCGCCTCGGTCATGAACTGCAGCAGGATATCGTTTTTCTTGGCTCCGATCGCCATCCGGATGCCGATCTCGCGGGTGCGCTCGGTAACCGAAACAAGCATGATGTTCATGATCCCGATCCCCCCGACGATCAGCGAGATCGAGGCGACCGCGCCCAGCAGCAGCGACATCGCCTTGGATGACTGTTCCGCCACCGCGAGGATTTCGGACAGGTTGCGGGTCGAAAAATCCGGTTCCTTGTTGTTGGTAATCCGATGCCGCTGGTTCAGCAGACTGTTGATCTCTTCCTCTGCTTTATCCAGCAGCTCCTTGCTTTTTGCTTTCACAATCAGGGCTCCGACGTTATTGGTGTGCTGGGCGCGGACCAGATTACGCTGGGCGGTACGCAACGGCACAAAAATGGTGTCATCCTGGTCCGTCCCCTGGGGGGATTGCCCCTTGCGCTCCAGAACCCCGATAACGGTAAAGGGTATCTTCTTGATGCGCACGATGCTGCCGATCGGGTCGGCCGATCCGAACAGGTTGTCCGCGACCGTCTGGCCTAACAGACAAACCTTGCCGGCGGAATCGACGTCCTGTTGCGTAATGCTGCGCCCGGCGGTTACCGGCCACTCGCGGATATCAAACAGTTCCGGGGTGCCCCCCATGATAACGGTTGACCAGTTCAGATTGCCGTAAACGACCTGGGAGGAGGTGCGGACGGTACCCGCCGCCAGACTTACCGATGGGCACTCGGTCATGATCGCCTTGACGTCGTCGCTGGTCAGGGTCTGGGCGCCGCCGCTTCCGGTGCGCAGGCCGCCGCTGGTCGTGGAGCCGGGAATGACGAGGATAATGTTGCTGCCGATACTGGCGATCTGCTGCGAGATGACATAACTGGCCCCCGACCCTACCGCCATCATCGCAATGACGGCGGCAATGCCGATGATAATGCCGAGCATGGTCAGAAACGAGCGCATCTTGTTGGTGCGCAGAGCTCTGAGGGCTATTTTGAGAGTCTGGATAAAATCCATATTCAGACCGTCCGGCCGGTAAGGCTGTCCGAAATGATGCGGCCGTCGCGAAATGTTATCTGTCGCCCGGCGTACGCGGCCACGTCATGTTCGTGGGTGACCATGATGATCGTGATTCCCTGTCTGTTGAGGGAGGTAAAAAGCGCCATGATCTCTTCGCTGGTGCTGCTGTCGAGGTTGCCGGTCGGTTCGTCCGCGAGAATCACCGCGGGACTGTTCACCAGTGCTCTGGCGATGGCAACCCGCTGCTGCTGGCCGCCGGACAGCTGGCTGGGGTGGTTGCTCTCCTTGCCCGCCAGGCCGACCTGTTCCATCGCAATCAGGGCCCGGCTGCGCCGTTCCTTGCTGTGAAGCCCGGCGTAGACCAGCGGCAGTTCGACATTCTCGACCGCAGGGGTGCGGGGGAGCAGGTTGAACCCCTGAAAGACGAACCCGAGTTTTTTGTTGCGGATTTCGGCCAGCTGATTGTTCGCCATGGCTCCCACATCCAGGCCGTCGAGAAGATAACGGCCGGAGGTGGGGCGGTCAAGGCAGCCGATGATATTCATGCTCGTGGACTTCCCGCTGCCGGATGCCCCCATGATGGCGACAAATTCACCCGGAGCCACGTCGAAGGAGACCCCTTTCAAGGCTTCGAACTGCTGGTCTCCCATGGTGAAGACCCGGCGGATATCTGACAGGGAAATGACGCTGTTCATCTAGAAGCGCGGCCCCATCGGGGAGCCGCCCGCTCCCCCCTTCTTCTTCGATTCGCCGCCGACCTGCTCGATAATGACCTCGCCCCCCTCCTTGAGACCGCTCTCGACCAGTTCAATGCCGCTGTTGTTGGCGATGCCGGTTTTCACCGTGGTCGCGACCGGCTTCCCCTCCTTGAGCAGGTACACCTGCTGCCCCTTATCCTTCCGCTTGCCGGGACCACCCTTACCGCTGCTGCCCGACGGGCGCTGACCTGAAACGCCAGACCGATCGCCGCTGCCCTTCTCTTTCGAGGCGTCCCCCGCCGTTTTCGGCTTAAAGCGCAGTGCGGCGGGAGGCAGCTTGAGGACATCGTCCTTGCGTGCCACCTCTACCGCTACGTTGGCGGTCATGCCGGGCTTCAGCTTCAGATCGCTGTTATCGACGTTGACAACGACGACATAGGTGACCACATTCTGGGTGATGATCGGTGCGCTGCGGATCTGGACGACTTTACCGCGAAAGGTCTGTTCCGGATAGGAGTCGACGGTGAAGCTGGCGTCCTGATGAAGCTGGATCCGGCTGATGTCGGCTTCATCCACGCTGACTTCGATCTGCATCTTGGTCAGATCCTGGGCGATCGTGAAGAGCGTCGGGGTCTGGAACGAGGCGGCCACGGTCTGACCGACATCGATGGCGCGGGATATGACCACCCCATCGACCGGTGAACGGATGACAGAGTAGCGCAGGTTGGTTCTGGACTGCATCAGCGAGCCACGTGTCTGGGCAACGCTCCCTTCGGCAGCCTTTACCCCCGCCTTGGCTGATTGGAGGGCGGTTTCGGCGCTGTCAAAGTCCCCTTGCGAGATAATGCCGTCGCTCAGCAGTTTTTTGTTACGGCTGAACGTTCTCTCGGCATCAGTCAAAGCCACTTTGGCCTTTAACAGATTGGCCTCGGCGCTGAGATAATTCCCTTGGGACTGTTCCACCGAGGCGTTGAACAGTGAAGGGTCAATCTCGGCGATGGCCTGCCCTCTTTTGACCCGCGAGTTGTAATCGACATAGAGCTTCTGGATCGTGCCGGACACCTGGGTTCCGACCTGAACGGTTGTTACCGCCGAAAGATTACCGGTGGCGGCAACCGTCGAGACAATCGTGCCGCGCTCAATTTTGGCGGTCTTGTAGCTGACCTCAGGCGTACGCTTATAGAAGAAATAGCCGGCGATGCCGGCTACGAGAATGATAACGGCAAGAATGACAAGGTATTTTTTCATGCGAATCTCTCGATATCTCGTAGTAGCTGAAACGTTTGCCCGCTATCATAGCAGATAACCGCCGACACGACAGAAAAAAACCCCCCTGTCTCATGACAGAAGGGCTTTTTTTCTGATCGCCCGCGACCGGTTGGCGGCGGGCTAACTAGGGCAACCCTCTTTACAGTGGGAAACCGGACGGATTCTGAATCTTGCAGTCCACATTGGCATGGTCTCCTTTCGGTTATAATATTTAATTCCTAACAGGATAATTTTTATCTTAATACTATTTGAAAACTTGTCAAGCGGGAAATTGAAGGATGGAATTTGTGACCGATTTAGATTGCAATATCTGGTGCAGATGGCAGAATATCCGGTATGTCGTCGCAGAGGCCTTTTCTGAACATAGCCTGTCAGCAGGTAATGGTTGCCGATGCTTCGGTCTTTTCTGTCCAGTGGACCGACCTTCCGGTAACGATGGCCGGAGCGCTTTCTGCGGAAGAACTGCTCGGGCGCTATCTGGGGTATATCAATAAATGTACTTTGACTCTGATTCGCCCGGTGACTCTGGAGAGCGGCATCGAGTTCCGCCTGCTCGGGACCGGCCGAAGCTTGATCAGCTTTTTGCCGCCGGATTGCGATGACCGCTTCGCGACATTGCGCATCTGTGGCGGTTTTCTGGTGCAGCCGCGCCGGTGCGATCGAGGCGAACTCCGTTTCGGAGTCGAACCTCGGCACGGAAGCGTGCGGGTTTCGCTCCAGCTCAGTGATTTCTGCCCTTTGATCCTCGGGAGCCGTTCGCCATCACCGGTTCGTTTCTGGCTCTACCGCGCAACCCAGGCCGCAATCCACCGCCTGGTGACGGTACGCTTTCTCACCCTGCTCTACCACGAATTGGCCGGCCCTTCTGCCGGGGTGCGGATCGTAAAAGTTGCCGTTAGAGACGGAAAGGCTGTCTGACTCTTTGCTTGTGCCCTGTAAGTATGCTATAATTCGTCTTCTGCAATTTCAGACCGCAGCGCCGTAACCAACGGGTACTGCAGATAAATCCGACGCATCGAGACAGGTGCGTTACCGAAGTTGTTTTCTGCCTGAAAGCCGTACAACATGACTCCCAATTTAACTAAAAGGAATACCGGAAGATGCCGCACGCCATTATCGAAATACCTTCAAAATTGCCGCTATACAGCCAAAAAGAGGCCGTCGTTTTCCCCTATATGCTGTTTCCCTTGTATGTCAGCGAAAAGGATACCGCCGTTTTCCGCGAAGCGGGTAACTATGACAACTATGTCGTGTTTGTCTTTGAGCGGCCGGAGGATCCTAAAAATGAACTCCCGGGAGGCAGGTGCGAGATCGGGACGCTCTGCAAGGTTAACCAGATCAAGAAACTGGATGACGGCCGCTATAAGATCTCGCTGGAAGGGGTCACCCGTCTGAGGATTCTGGAAACTGAACCGTTCGGGGCGCTGACCCTGGCTCATTGCGAGATTGTACGTGAATTCGCGGAAAAGGATCTCGTCTCGGAAGCGCTGGTGCAGAGCCTGAACGCGCTGTTGAAAATCGCGCTTTCTCACGGAAAGCCGCTCCCTGACGATGTCATGAAAATGATCGATTACATCGACAACCCCGCCCGCCTCTCCGACCTGGTGGCGCTGTACGTAAATCTGCCGACGACCGACCTGCAGGATCTGCTGGAAACGACCGATCCGCTGGAGCGGCTGAAAAAGGTCTATGTACATCTAACCAACGAAGTGCAGCGGATGCAGATCACAAATGAAGTCGCCGGTGAAGTCACCAAGAAGGTCGGCAAGAACCAGAAGGAATATATCCTGCGCGAGCAGATGAAGCACATCCAGGAAGAGCTGGGTGAAGAAGACCCGCGCTCCGCCGACATGAGCGAACTGCGCCGTAAAATCGAAGAGGCCGGACTTCCGGAGGAGATCAAAAAAATCGCCGACAAGGAGCTCTCGCGTCTTGAGCGGATCAACCAGGCATCTCCGGAATACAATGTTGCGCGGACCTATCTTGACTATCTTGCCGGCATGCCGTGGAACACCAGCACGACCGACAGCCTTGACATGGTGCGGGCGGAGGAAATTCTCAACGAAGATCACTATAACCTTAAAACAGTCAAGGAGCGGATCCTGGAATTCCTGGCGGTGCGCTCACTCAAAGAGGGCATGAAGGGTCCGGTACTCTGTTTTGTCGGCCCTCCGGGTGTCGGCAAGACCAGTCTGGGCAAGTCGATTGCCCGCTCCATGGGGCGAAAGTTTGTGCGTATTTCGCTGGGGGGGGTGCGGGATGAAGCCGAGATTCGCGGCCACCGCCGCACCTACATCGGAGCCCTGCCGGGGCGCATCATCAAGGAACTCTACCGCTGCGGCGTCAACAATCCGATCTTCATGCTGGATGAAATCGACAAGCTCGGCAATGACTTCCGTGGTGATCCGGCCAGCGCCCTCCTGGAGGTGCTTGATCCTGAACAGAACTTTTCCTTTAACGACCACTATCTCGACGTCGCTTTTGACCTCTCGAAAGTGATGTTTATCACCACCGCCAACCAGCTCGACCCGATACCCGGGCCGCTCAAGGATCGCATGGAGGTCATCCGTCTGGCCGGCTACAGCAGCCAGGAAAAACTGGAGATCGCCAAAACCTTTATTGTCGGGCGCGAGCTGGATGAAAACGGTCTTGCCGACCGGGGGCTTGTCTTCGACGACGAAGCGTTGCAGAAAGTTATCGGTGACTACACCCGCGAGGCCGGTGTGCGCGGCCTGCAGCGTACGATCGCCTCGATCTGCCGCAAGGTGGCCAAGGAGATCACCCAGAGCAAGGCCGCACGGAGCCGCATTACCCCCGAGGCTGTAACGGAACTGCTCGGGCCGAAAAAGTTCCATAACGAGGTGGCGGCCGAGAATGACCGGATCGGCGTGGTGACCGGACTGGCCTGGACAGAGACCGGAGGAGATATTCTCTTCATCGAAGTCACCTCGATGCCGGGCAAAGCGGAACTGATCCTGACCGGTTCACTGGGTGATGTGATGAAGGAGTCGGCCCGGGCGGCACTCTCCTACATCGAGGCGCATGCCGAAGAATTCGGCATCAAACCGGAAGCGTTTGAGAATCGCATCATTCACATCCATGTCCCTTCCGGCGCCATTCCCAAGGACGGCCCTTCAGCGGGGATCACCATGGTCACGGCATTGGTTTCACTCCTGACCGGAAAGCCGGCGCGCCGCAATGTCGCCATGACCGGAGAAATCACGCTGACCGGCCGGGTGCTGGCAATCGGCGGATTGAAGGAAAAAGTGCTGGCGGCTCATCGGGCAGGGGTCAGCACGGTCGTGGCTCCGGAGCGCAACCGTGATGATCTGGAAGATATCCCGGATAACGTTCGGGCCGACCTGCAGTTCATCTTCGTCAGTGAAGCAGCTGAAGCGCTGGCTGCGGCGCTCTAACAGAAGATGACCTTTGCGATCATCGACAAAATCCTGCTGATTTTTTTCCATGAGCTGCAGAATTATTTCATCCTTGCCGGGCGCACCTGCGTGCGGCTCTTCCGGCGCCCCTTCTATTATCGCGAATTCGCCATCCAGTTCGACAAGTTGGGATTCTCATCGCTGTTCATCTGCATCCTGACCGGACTTTTCTCCGGGATGGTCATGGCGCTGCAGTCGTTGATCCAGCTCAAGCCGTTTGCGGCAACCAGCTATGTCGGCGGCATGGTGGCGGTGACGATGATCAAGGAACTGGGACCGGTGCTGGCCTCGCTGATGGTAGCCGGCCGCGTAGGATCGGCCATCACCGCCGAACTGGGAACGATGGTGGTGACGGAGCAGGTTGATGCGATGCGGGTGGAAGGCACCGATATCATCAAGCGTCTGGTTGCGCCGCGTCTTAAGGCCATGCTGCTGGCACTGCCCCTCCTGACGATCGTGACCGATATGGTCTCCATATTCGGGGGCTATATCATGTCGGCCGGCTATCAAATCAACCCGGTCATGTACATCAGCGGACTTCCCCAGTTCATGTTGTTTCAGGATCTGATCGAAGGGGTCGTGAAACCGGCGGTATTCGGTGCAATTATCGTTATAACCTCATGCTACGTGGGGCTCAATACACGGGGGGGGGCCGCGGGGGTAGGCGCGGCAGCGAAGCAGGCCGTCGTCCTTTCTTCGGTACTGATCCTGGTCTGCGATTTCTTTATTGCAAAGATTTTTGTCGGCTTCAGAGGATAATATGGCGCAGTGGCTTTTTAAAACTGAACCGGGCTGTTTTTCCTTCGATGATCTGAAAAAACGCCCCGGCATGATCGAACCGTGGGATGGCGTGCGCAACTTCCAGGCCCGCAATTTCCTGCGCGACCAGGTCAAAACCGGCGACCGCGTGCTGTTCTATCACAGCAACATAGCGGAGCCTGCGGTCGTCGGGATCGCGGAGATCGTACGGGCAGGCTATCCCGATACAACCGCCCTGAACCCGAACGCCGAACACTTCGATCCCAGGGCCTCGGCGGACAATCCGATCTGGTACATGGTTGACCTGCACTACGTTAAACCGCTGCCCAGGATTGTGACGCTGGGCAACATCAAACAAAACCCCCTGCTGGCCGACATGCCGCTGGTAAAGCGCAGCCGTCTTTCGATCCAGCCGGTAACGGAGAATGAATGGCGGATTATTCTGACCATGGGGGGTGTGGAATGCCGATGATCGCCCGCGACTCAATCCGCATGGAAAAGTTATGCTATTCGGTCGGCGGCCGCAAGATCCTGGAGAATTTCGACTTTCACCTGGAGCGGGGCGTTAACCGCACTATTCTGGGGGTCAGCGGCGCAGGGAAGACGACCATCCTCAAACTGCTGCTCGGACTTCTCCATCCTGATTCCGGCCAGGTTTTTATCGGCGACCTCTGCATCACCGGCCTGCCTGAATCGAGCTTCATGGAGCAGCGCAAGCGGATCGCGATCGTGTTTCAGGGGGGGGCGCTGTTTGATTCGATGACGGTCGGGGAGAACGTCGGCTATCGCCTGTTCGAGGAGGGGCGTCTTTCGCAGGCGGAAATATCCAGGATTGTCCTCGAAAAGCTCAGTTTTGTCGGGGTTGAGGCTGCCCTTAATCTGTATCCGGCCGAACTGTCGGGCGGAATGAAAAAAAGGGTGGCCATCGCCCGGGCGCTGGCGGCCGATCCGGACTATATTTTTTTTGATGAACCGACCACCGGACTTGATCCGATCGGGGTATTCAACATCTGCAACCTGATGCTGCGCTTACAGGCAGAGGGAAAGACGACGCTGATGGTTACCCATGATCTGGCTACCGCCTTTGCCACTTCACAGCGCTTCACCTTCCTGCATAAGGCGCACATGCTGTTTGAGGGGAGTGAAGAGGAGATGAAGTCCAGCAGTATCCCGGAAGTGCGCGAGTTTCTGGAGCCGACGGACAGGTCGCTGTTTTATGACATTCAAATCACCGATGGAAGACGACAAGACGACAGGAACAGGTGGGAAAGATATGAAACGAAGTAATAAGATCGGCTGGGCCCAGGTACGGGGGGGTGTTTTCATCTTTCTGGCGCTCCTCTTTTTTGCCGGCGGGGTCCTGCTGATGGGACAGAAAACCAAGATGTTTGTCAACAAGGGCGGCATCCGGATCGTCATGAGTGACGTTGTCGGCCTGAAAGTCGGCGCTCCGGTCTGGCTGGCGGGGGTGGACGTCGGACTTGTCACCGACATCCTGTTTGCCGATCCGAAGAACAGCAATGAAGTCAGTATTGATATCGAGGTCGATACCAATGCCCTGAAAAAAATCGGCGCCGATTCGAAAGTAACGATCAAAACCCGCGGGTTGATGGGTGAGAAATATGTGGACATACTCCCTTCCAAACAGTATTCCGACAAGCCTCCTGCCGTACTGCAGGGGTCAGCGGCGGCCAAACTGGATGATGTTATCCAGAAGGCCGGGAACACCTTCGACAAGGTAAACGGCATCATCGACAACATCGACAAAGGGAAGGGAACGCTCGGAAAGCTCAACAAGGACGAGACGCTCTACAGCAATGTTGCGCGGCTGGCCGTAGAAATGAAGGAGCTGATCGTCACGATAAACCATGGCGAAGGAACTCTTGGCAAACTCAACCGCGATCCGGAGCCGTACAACAAGCTGATCAGCATTCTAAACCGCGCCGACCGGACGCTGCAGGACATTCAGTCCTCTGACGGAACGCTCAACAGATTGATCTACGACAAGGCTCTCTACACGAAGCTGACGGCACTGGCCGACAAGAGTATCCAGGCTGCCGATGACGTACATGATCTGAATAAACGTATTATGTCAAAAGAGAGCTCGGTCGGTCTGCTGCTGAATGACCGGGAGTTTTATGACAAGGGGATGTCTCTCCTTACCAGAGCCGAATCGTCGGTCACCGCGATCGAAGCGGTGACCGCAAAGGTCAATGAGGGGGACGGAACCGCCGGCAGGTTGGTGAACGACAGGGCGCTCTACGACAAAATGAACAGGATGGTCGACGATCTGAACGCGGTGGTAAAGGATTTCAAGGATAATCCCCGGAAATATATCAAATTTTCGGTGTTTTAGTTCGTTAACGCACCGATCCTGCTGATCAGGGTTAGAAGGAGTACGGGAAATGAAGAAGTTCTTGCTCATAGTTACGCTGGTGGCAACGTGTGCGACAGGCATACAGGCCGCGACTCTTGAAGAGAAGGTCGTCGAGCACACGATGAAAAACGGCATGAAACTGCTGATGGTGGAGCGACATACGTCTCCGACGGTTTCTGCGTGGATCCGTTTCAGGGTCGGAAGCGTCGATGAGCGCAGCGACGAACGGGGGATCGCCCACCTGCTGGAACATATGCTCTTCAAGGGGACGACCACGCTCGGCACAACGGATTATGCCGCCGAAAAGCCGATCCTGGATAAAATTGAGGAGGTCGCCCGGACGTTAACTGCCGAGAGAGCACGGCGGGAAAAGGGCGACAAAGGCAAGATAGCCGAGCTGGAGAAACAGCTGGCCTCCCTGGAAGCCGAAGCATCCAAATATGTCATCAAGGATGAATTTTTCGAACTGTATTCGAAGAACGGCGGCACCGGCTATAACGCCTTTACCAGCCGCGACGGCACGACCTATCTGATCAGCCTTCCTTCCAACAAGCTGGAACTGTGGGCCGCCATTGAATCAGACCGTCTGCAGAATGCGGTGCTGAGGGAATTCTACACCGAACGCTCGGTTGTGATGGAGGAGCGCCGCAGATCATATGATGCCGACCCGGAGAGTAAATTGTGGGAAACGTTTGTGGCCTCCAGCTTCCTGGCCCACCCCTACGGCCAGCCGACAATCGGCTGGATGTCTGACATTGAAAATCTGACCCGCAGCAAGGCTGAGCAATTCTTTCACAGTTACTATGCGCCCAATAATTCGATCATAGCGATTGTTGGGGATATTGACACGAAGCAGACGATCGCCCTGGTCGAGCGCTATTTCGGCTCGATCAAACCGGGCAAAGTTCCGCCGCCGGTCACCGCCGAGGAACCGAAGCAGTCGGGAGAGCGGCGCATCGAGCTGGTAGCCGAGGCCGAGCCGACGGTGATGATCGGTTTCCACAAACCCGGTATCGCCACCCCGGACGATTATGTATTCGACGTGATCACCATGATTCTCGGGAGCGGGAGGACTTCCCGTTTTTACAAAAAGCTGGTGATTGAAAAGCAGATCGCCGCCGATATCGGAACGTTTGACACGCCGGGGCACCGCTATCCGAATCTGTTTGTCGTCAGCGCCAACCCTCGTGCTCCGCATACGGCGCAAGAGGTCGAAGATGCGATACAGGCTGAACTGGAACTGCTGAAAACAACGCCGGTCGCCGAGCGTGACCTGCAGCGCATTCTCAATAACATAGAGTATGAGGAGGCACGCCGGATGGGTACCAATGG
>JBAVTM010000052.1:0-2252 GCA_049696195.1 Desulfuromonadaceae bacterium
TGATCAATCTCTACCGCCTTGTTGACCAGCAGACGCTCTTCACCGATGGAGGATTCGACCGGGAGTTGAAGCTGGCCAGCCGCGCCGCTCTGAATGAAAATCGCCCGGCGGTGGCGCATCTTGTTAATCGAATTGCAGCGCTTTCAAACGGCCTCGGACTCATGGGAAGGCTGAAGCTGGAGCGCAGCGGGAGCAGCCGCGGGCAGTTCAGGCTGCTGGACCATGGGCTGCTGCCGCTTTCAGCCGCTTTATCGGCGCTGGCCCTGATCAAGGAAAGCACCGGTGTCAGTACCTGCGACAGAATCCACGACCTGCTGAGGCGGCATGAGCTTGACGTCGAACTGGCGGAGCGGATGCTGGCAACCTGGCATTGCCTTAATGACCTGCGGCTGCAGCGGGAATATTCCATTCAAATCGAAGGGCACTCAGGCCTGTCATCATTTCTGGATCCGGACGAGCTGACCGCTGAACAGCTGCAGTCGCTGAAAGAAGCGCTTGAATCGGTGGCAAGCATTCAGCGCCATGTTGAAATTGTTTTCTCCGAGATGGGGGAATAGAGCTCCATGCATTTATCGCTCTCAACCGGATGCATGTTTACCCTGCCGCTGCAAAGGATATCCGGGCTGGCGGCCGAGTCCGGATTCGACGGGATCGAGCTGATCATCAACCAGGATTTTCAGGGGGTCAACCCGGTCAAGCTGGTTCGTTCACTTCAGGAGATCACAACGATCCATTCGATCCATGCCCCGTTTATGGAGCTCGACGGCTGGGGGGGGATCATCGACTCGCTCAAGCGTTCCGTAGAACTGGCGGCTGAATGCGGCGTCCCGCTGGTTAATTTCCACCCCCCTTCCTGGATGGGATTCGAGATCGGCTTCTGGCGCTGGCTCTACAGTATTCATGACTTCCAGAAAGAGCTCGGACTGGGCGGGAAAGTGACCATCACCCTGGAAAACATGCCGTGGGTAGGAAAATGGAAGATCAACCCCAATATTCTCTCCAACACGCAGCGCCTTGTCGACTTTATCCGGGATCACAATCTGTATATGACGTTCGACTGCACCCATATGGGATCAGGAAAAACAAACTTCATCAACGATTTTTTCCTCTGTTACGACTCGGGGCGCATTCGCAATATACATTTTTCCGACTATGGCCATGGCCGGGAGCACCTGCTTCCGGGGCACGGGATTCTGCCGCTTACCCGATTCCTTAATCACCTGCGCAGCACCGAATATGAAAGTACGGTTACACTTGAACTAGACCCGCGAGAATTCCCCAAGGGGGAACATAATATTCTGGCAAGCCTGAAAGAGATGCTCTCCTTTCTGCGCACGGAAACGAGTCCGCAGATCGGTTCCGGGCGCGAGTATACGCAGAAGAGCAAACCGGCAGCTTCGGCCCGATGAATCGTCATACACCATGATTCCGGCAACCATTCCGCAGATCGAAACGACCTATCGCCATGCCTGACCGATATATTGAAAAATCTTTTCTCTATTTACTCTGCATATCCCTTCTCCTGCATCTGGGAGTGTTTGCAGGGCTGTATTTTTTTCCTCCCGTGTCGCCCGCCCCCAAAGAACCGGTTTTTATCGACCTGCAACAGATGCCGGAACTGAAAAAGCAGATCGTACCACGCCAGCAGGACACGAAGCGGCGGTCTGAAGAGCGGATCAGAGTCCCCGTGGAAAGCGCCCCGCGCGGTGATGCGCCAAGAGATCTCCCGGCGGTCGATAAGCAGGCCGCGCCGTCCCGGGCAGTGCCGGGACCGCCTCCGGTCGCTCCCGGCTCCTCAGCAGCCAGCCTCTTGAAACCAAAAGAGGCACGTCAAGCGCCAACCGCCCAGCGACTGTTCCCGGGAGCCAACCGGCTGGCGAAGCTGGAAGAGGGGTATCGGCAAAAGTTTGAACGCGACGTTGCCGAGGGGGACACCCGCTTTCTGAACAGCGACGACATCGTGTTCGGATCGTTTCTGCGCCGTTTCGAAGGGGCGGTCTACGGTGTCTGGCGCTACCCGCAGGAAGCCGCGTTAAAGGGGATAGAAGGGATCACACCGGTCCGGATCACCTTCAACCGACGGGGTGAGATCACCAACATCCAGCAACTGGAGAGTTCCGGTGCGCGGATACTGGATGAAGAGGTGCTGCGCACCCTGCGGGCGATCGGACCGGTGGGGGGATTCCCCAAAGGGTATGACAAGGAAGAGTTTCATCTGATTGCGTTTTTCCAGTACGGCGGAGCCAGAAGGT
>JBAVTM010000053.1:0-15438 GCA_049696195.1 Desulfuromonadaceae bacterium
GTAGATCGACTGGTCGTCGTCGCCCACCACGCAGAGGTTCTTGCGCTCCCCCGCCAGCAGCCGGATCAGGTTGTACTGCACCGGGTTGGTATCCTGGTATTCGTCCACCAGCAGCCACTGGAAGCGCTCCCGGTAATAGCTGCAGACCTCGGGAAAGCGGCTGAGCAGGCGCACGGTCTGGATCATCATGTCGCCGAAATCGAGGGCGTTGCACTTCTTGAGGCGCTCCTGATAGGCGGCGTAGATCTCGACGACCTTCTGGTTGTAGACATCGCCGGGGGGGATGGAGCCGATATCCTCCGGAAAGAGGCCGCGGTTCTTGAAGTCGTCGATCCGGCCGGAGACCGCCTTGACGTCGAAGCGCTTGTCGTCCAGGTCCAGGTCGGCGATGACATCCTTTAAGAGCCGGTCGCTGTCGCGGTCGTCATAGATGGCAAACGAAGACTGGAAGCCGAGATGGTGGATGTCGCGGCGCAGGATGCGCCCGCAGGCGGCGTGAAAGGTGGAGATCAACGGCAGGTCACCGCCGCCCAGCAGTTTGCCGACCCGCTCGGCCATCTCCCGGGCCGCCTTGTTGGTGAAGGTCACCGCCATGATGTTCCAGGGGCGCACCCCCCGCTCACGGATCAGGTAGGCAATCCGGTTAGTGATGACACGGGTCTTGCCCGAGCCGGCACCGGCCAGGATCAAGAGCGGCCCTTCACCGTGCAACACGGCTTCTTTCTGGGGGGGGTTGAGGTGCTTTAGTAGGTCCATGGTGGTGTTGTATCCGCTCATACCGGCAGCGTCAAGCGGAAAGGAAAGCACCGATTAGAACAACGGTTGTAAACAAAAAAAGTATGTTGCATTCTTTGCGATGTAGCTGTACAAGGTTTGGGGATAATAAACAATTGTTTACCTAGTTTCCGAAATGATGGTCGGGTAGAAAAACTGTTATGGAGGTGGAGAGTATGGCGGTTGTCTGCACAACAATCGAAGAGGCGCTGGAGGGAATCCGGGATGGCGCCAGCGTCATGGCGGGCGGTTTCGGGCTGGTCGGGATACCGGAAAAACTGATTCAGGGGCTGCGCGAGTCAGGCGTACGGGACCTGACGGTCATTTCCAACAACTGCGGCGTCGACGAGTGGGGGCTCGGGATCCTGCTCCAGAACAGGCAGATCAGAAAAATGGTCTCCTCCTATGTCGGCGAGAACAAGGAGTTCGAACGCCAGTATCTGGCGGGCGAGCTGGAGGTGGAACTGGTCCCGCAGGGTACCCTGGCGGAACGGATCCGGGCCGGCGGCGCCGGCATCCCGGCCTTCTACACACCTGCCGGAGTCGGAACTCCGATTGCCGAAGGTCGGGAAACAAGGATGTTCGGCGCAAAGGAGTACCTGCTGGAAACAGGCCTGAGAGCTGATTATTCGATTGTCAAGGCGTGGAAGGGTGACCGCTTCGGCAATCTGGTCTACCGGAAGACCGCCCGCAACTTCAACCCGATGATGGCGGCCGCCGGCCGGATCACCATCGCCGAGGTGGAGGAGTTGGTTGAAACCGGTGAGCTGGACCCCGACCAGATCCATACCCCCAGTGTCTATGTGCAGAGAATTATCGCCTGCAGCGGCCACGAAAAACGGATCGAGCGCCGCACGACCCGGAAATAGAAAGCCCGAAAACAGAAAGGAATCAACATGGCATTGACACGCGAAGAGATGGCCCAACGGGCCGCCCAGGAAATAGAGGATGGCTACTACGTCAATCTGGGGATCGGCATGCCGACCCTCGTGGCAAATTATATTCCCGCAGGGAAAACGGTCGTGCTGCAGTCCGAGAACGGCCTGCTCGGCATCGGCCCCTACCCGACCGAGGATGAACTCGATCCCGACCTGATCAACGCCGGCAAGGAGACCATCACGATGATCCCCGGTTCCTGCACTTTCAGCAGTGCCGAATCGTTCGCGATGATCCGCGGCGGGCACATCGATCTGGCTATTCTGGGAGGGATGGAAGCGTCGGCTTCGGGCGATCTGGCCAACTGGGTGATTCCCGGCAAGATGGTCAAAGGGATGGGGGGCGCCATGGACCTCGTCCACGGCGCCAAACGGATCGTGGTGCTGATGGAGCATTGCAACAGGCTGGGGGAAACCAAGATCCTCAACCGCTGCACGCTGCCGCTGACCGGCAAGGGAGTGATCAACCGGATCATTACCGACCGTGCCGTGCTGGATGTCACCCCGGACGGTCTCTGTCTGGTCGAGGTAGCTCCCGGGTATACCCCCGCGGACATTCAGGCGTGCAGCGAACCACGGCTGGTTATTCCGCCCGACCTCAAACGATAACATAATCACAAAAAAAGCCTGGCAACATGCCGGGCTTTTTTTGTGATATACTTGGCTACTGAAAATCAGATCAAGCCGTGAGCAACCATGGCATTGGCCACCTTGATAAAGCCGCAGATGTTTGCGCCGAGAACGTAGTTGCCCGGTGCGCCGTACTCTTCGGCTGTTTCGAAGCAGTTGCGGTGAATGTTGACCATGATATCTTCCAGTTTTTTCTCGGTGAACTCGAAAGACCAGGAATCGCGACCGGCGTTCTGCTGCATTTCAAGAGCTGAAGTTGCAACACCGCCCGCATTGGCGGCTTTGCCGGGTCCGTAGGCAATCTTGGCATCCAGGAACACCTTGACACCTTCAGGTGTGGTCGGCATGTTGGCGCCTTCACCGACGGCAATGCAGCCGTTTTTAACCAGAGTCGCAGCATCCTTGCCGTTGATCTCGTTCTGGGTGGCCGATGGCATGGCGACCTGGCAGGGGATCTCCCAGATGTTGCCTTTGGCGATATATTTGGCGTGCTTGTGTGTCTTGGCATAATCTTCGATGCGGCGACGTTCTACTTCCTTGAGCTGCTTGATCAGGGCGAGATCAAGTCCCTTTTCGTCGTAAATAACGCCGTTGGAGTCGGAGCAGGCCACGCACGTGCCGCCCAGCTGGTGGATTTTTTCGATGGTGTAGATGGCAACATTGCCGGAACCTGAAACGGTGCAGGTTTTGCCGTCGAAGGAATCCTTGCGTGCTTTCAGCATTTCGTTGACAAAGTAGGTGGCTCCGTAGCCTGTCGCTTCGGTACGGACCAGTGATCCGCCCCAGGTAAGCCCCTTACCGGTCAGGACGCCCGGCTCGTAACGGTTGGTAATGCGTTTGTACTGGCCGAACATGTAGCCGATCTCGCGGCCGCCGACACCGATATCACCGGCCGGTACGTCGGTATGCTCGCCCAGGTGGCGGTACAGTTCGGTCATGAAGCTCTGGCAAAAACGCATGACTTCGTCGTCCGATTTCCCCTTGGGGTCGAAGTCGGAACCGCCCTTGCCGCCGCCGATCGGCAGACCGGTCAGCGAATTCTTGAAGATCTGTTCGAAACCGAGAAACTTGATGATGCCGAGATAGACGGAAGGGTGAAAGCGGAGGCCGCCTTTGTATGGTCCCAGTGAGCTGTTGAACTCCACCCGGAATCCGCGGTTGATCTGGACGATGCCTTTGTCATCCTGCCAGGGTACCCGGAAGATGATCTGGCGTTCCGGTTCGCAGATGCGTTCGATTATCTTGCGTTCAAGGTATTCCGGGTGCTTGACCACGACCGGTCCCAGGCACTCCAGAACTTCGAGAACCGCCTGGTGAAACTCGGTCTCGCCGGGGTTGCGTTTCAGAACTTCCTGATACATTCCTTCAATTTTAACGTCCACCTGTGCCATTGATGCCTCCATGAGAGTAAAGTGTGTACAAGCCGGCACAAATAAATGCAGCCTGCACCCCGATAGTGCGCAAATTGTAAGCAGTTTTTGTGCCACTACGCAGTCATTGAGTGCAAAAAACAGGCATGTGCCAATATATTAAACAGTTGCGAGTTCCATGTGCATAAAATATGAGCTATTGCGGCTGTCTGGGCAGTCAATAATTAGTTGTTTATGTACACAATTGAGTGTGTTGCAGATTCTTCTGTCACTGGTTTAAAAAATGCGCATCATTTTTAGCTAACAGCTGAAAGGGAGCTGCAGTCTCGTTTTTACTCATATGTGTATTTATGGTACTCATAAATATGGAGGGATATGGCCGCACGTTGCATACGATACAGCAGCAACAAAACACAACTAGCCGGTATACCGATTGAAATCGTGCCGGCATACTAAAATAATTCCGGTATGGCACACTCCCTGCTAATGAGAACTGCCGCACCACGTTACGGCAACTTATACAAAAGAAAAATCACAAAGGTTACCCCCATGAAAAACAACCGACAACCGGCAAAGCAGGGCCTCTACGATCCACAATTCGAGCACGACGCGTGTGGCGTCGGTTTTGTAGCCAATATCAAGGGTAAGAAGTCCCACGAGATCGTCAGCCAGGCACTTGAGATCCTTGTCAACCTGGATCATCGCGGCGCCACCGGCAGTGAACCGAACACCGGGGACGGCGCCGGCCTTCTGATGCAGATGCCGGACAGCTTCCTCCGGTCGGTTTGTTCGCCGCTTGGCATCGAGCTTCCCGAACAGTACCACTACGGTGTCGGCATGGTCTTTACCTCGCCGAAAGCGACCGAGCGCAACGCCGCCCGTCATATCCTGGAAAAAATCCTGGTCGAAGAAGGGGTGGAGCTCCTTGGGTGGCGCAACGTACCGACCGACAACTCTTCACTGGGGAATACCGCCTGGGAAGGGGAGCCGATGGTGCGGCAGCTGTTCCTCAAGCGTCCGCTGAATTGCGCAGATGAACAGGCCTTTAATCGCAAGCTCTATATCATCAATCAGCGGGCAACCAACGAGATCCGGCGCGCCGACGTTGACGAGCACTGGTACGTCTGCAGCCTCTCGACCCGGACCATTATCTACAAGGGCATGCTGATGCCGGTGCAGGTTGACCAGTATTATCCCGAACTGCGCGACCCTGCCATGGAAAGCGCCATCGCCCTGGTGCATTCGCGCTTCTCCACCAATACCTTTCCCAGCTGGGATCGTGCCCACCCCTATCATTATCTGGCCCATAACGGCGAGATCAACACGCTGCGCGGCAACGTCAACTGGATGAACGCCCGCCAGAACCTTTTTGAAAGCAGTCTGTTCGGTGATGATATCAAGAAGGTGCTGCCGATTATCAACGACAACGGCTCCGATTCGGCCATGTTCGACAACTGTCTGGAGCTGCTCGTCATGAGCGGTCGCTCGCTTCCGCACGCGGTCATGATGATGGTGCCTGAACCGTGGGAAAACCATTCCGGCATGAGCGACGAAAAAAGGGCGTTCTACGAATACCACTCCTGCCTGATGGCGCCGTGGGACGGTCCGGCCGCAATCGCCTTTACCGATGGCCGCTGTATCGGAGCGGTTCTTGACCGTAACGGGCTGCGTCCTTCCCGTTATTACATTACCAGTGACGATCTGGTCATCATGGCCTCCGAAGCCGGAGTCCTTCAGATTGACCCGAGTCGTGTCCTGAGCAAGGGACGGCTCCAGCCGGGGCAGATGTTCCTGGTCGATACTGAACAGGGGCGCATAGTTCCCGATGAGGAGATCAAGTCGGAACTGGCGGCCGCCAACCCGTACGGCCAGTGGCTGAAAGAAAACCATATTACGCTGGAAGATCTGCCGGGCGTTCCCGAAGCTCCCCTTCCTGACCATGCCGCCCTGATCCAGCGCCAGCAGGCTTTTGGCTATACCTATGAGGATCAGCGTGTCGTTCTGGGGCCGATGGCTGTTGACGGCATCCAGCCGCTCGGCTCCATGGGCACCGACACCCCGCTGGCGGTGCTCTCAAGCCAGAATCAGCTGCTGTACAATTATTTCAAGCAGCTGTTCGCTCAGGTTACCAATCCGCCGATCGACCCGATCCGTGAAGAAATTGTCACATCAACCTTTACGTTGATCGGCTCAGAAGGGAACATGCTTGAACCGACGGCAACGAACGCCCGGAGGGTCAAGCTCCAGCATCCACTGCTCAGTAACCAGGAGCTGGAAAAACTGCGCCAGATTGCCCGCCCCGGTTTCAAGTCAACAACACTGTCACTGCTCTTTCCGGCGACACGAGGTGCCAGCGCCATGGAGAAGGGTTTGGAAGCGCTTTTTGCTGCTGCCGATGTGGCGGTTGAGGGGGGCAGTAATATTCTGATCCTCTCCGATCGTGGCGTTGATAAAGACAACGCCGCTATTCCGGCACTACTGGCGGTTTCCGGCCTGCACCACCATCTCGTCAGCAGCGGCACCCGTACGCTGGTTTCACTGATCCTGGAGTCGGGTGAGCCCCGTGAGGTACACCACTTTGCCGTGCTGCTCGGCTACGGTGTCAATGCTATCAACCCCTATCTGGCCTTCGAATCGCTGGATGACATGATACTTCAGGGGATGCTGCCTGGTCTCGACCACAAAAAGGCGGTCAAGAACTTCATCAAGGCCTCCATCAAGGGGATTGTCAAGACCATGGCCAAGATGGGAATCTCCACTGTCCAGAGCTACCGCGGCGCCCAGATTTTCGAGGCGGTCGGCCTGCACCACTCCGTGGTTGATCGCTATTTTACCTGGACACCGTCGCGTATCGGAGGAACGGATATTGACGGAATTGCCCGTGAGCTGATGGAACGTCACGCACGGGCCTACCCCGAGCGGGTTGCCCCCGAAGTGGCGCTTGCGCCGGGCGGCGTCTATCAGTGGCGCAAGGACGGCGAGGAGCATCAGTATAATCCGCTGACGATCACCTCGCTCCAGAAAGCGACCCGTACCGACGATTATCGGGAGTTCAAGGTATTTTCTTCATTGATCGACGATCAGAACACGCGTCACTATACCCTGCGCGGTCTGCTTGGATTCAAGGAGAACATGCCGTCGGTGCCGCTTGATGAGGTCGAGCCTGTTGAGACAATTATGAAGCGCTTCAAGACCGGCGCCATGTCCTACGGATCCATCAGCAAGGAGGCCCACGAAGCGCTGGCGATCGCGATGAACCGTATCGGCGGCAGATCCAACACCGGCGAGGGGGGCGAGGACCCGGAACGTTTTTCCTGGACCAACGAGCTGGGGGATTCAAAGAACAGCGCGATAAAACAGGTGGCCTCGGGACGCTTTGGCGTCACCAGTGATTATCTGACCAATGCCGGAGAGCTGCAGATCAAGATGGCCCAGGGGGCCAAGCCGGGCGAGGGGGGCGAGCTGCCCGGAACCAAGGTCTACCCCTGGATCGCCAAGACGCGTCACACAACTCCCGGTGTCGGTCTGGTGTCGCCGCCGCCGCACCACGATATCTACTCCATCGAGGATCTTGCCGAACTGATCCACGACCTGAAAAACGCCAACCGCCGTGCCCGCATCAGCGTCAAGCTGGTGTCCGAAGTCGGTGTCGGCACGATTGCCGCCGGCGTTGCCAAGGCTCACGCCGATGTCGTGCTGATCAGCGGCTACGACGGCGGTACCGGCGCATCGCCGATCTCCAGCATCAAGCATGCCGGTCTCCCCTGGGAACTCGGCCTGGCCGAAACGCACCAGACCCTGCTGCTGAACAACCTGCGCAGCAGGATTATCATCGAAGCCGACGGTCAGCTGAAGACCGGCCGCGACGTAGCCATCGCCGCCCTGCTGGGCGCCGAGGAGTTCGGGTTCGCCACCGCCCCGCTGGTGACTCTGGGGTGTGTCATGATGCGCGTCTGCCACAGCAACACCTGCCCGACCGGCGTGGCGACCCAGGATCCTGAACTGCGCAAGAATTTCAGCGGCAAGCCGGAGTATGTCGTCAACTTCATGCGCTTCATTGCGCAGGAACTGCGCGAGATCATGGCGCAGCTCGGCTTCCGCACCCTGAACGAAATGGTCGGGCGCTGCGATGTGCTGGAGGCCAACAAGGCGATTGACCACTGGAAGGCACAGGGGCTCGATTTCACCAACATACTTCACCAGCCGAAAGTCGGGCTGAATGTGGGACGTTACTGCACCGAAAAGCAGGATCACGGATTGGAAAAATCGATCGACATGACCAAGCTGCTGGATCTCTGCCAACCGGCTATCGAGCGGGGTGAAATGGTCTCTGCCGAGCTGCCGATTACCAATGTCGACCGCGTGGTGGGAACCATCCTCGGGAATGAAATTACCCGCCATCATGGCGCCAAAGGGCTCCCGGACGATACGATCACCCTTACATTCAACGGCTCCGCCGGTCAGAGCTTCGGAGCTTTCATACCGCGCGGCATAACCCTGAAGCTGTCCGGCGACGCCAACGATTACATCGGCAAAGGGATGAGCGGCGGCACGATCATCGTCTACCCGCCGGAGGGGTCCATCTTCAAGGCTGAAGAGAACATCATCACCGGCAATGTCGCTTTCTACGGGGCTACCAGCGGTACCGCCTACATCCGCGGCATGGCGGGTGAACGGTTCTGCGTGCGCAACTCCGGTGTCAACGCGGTTGTTGAAGGGGTCGGTGATCATGGCTGTGAATACATGACCGGGGGGGTCATTGCGATCCTTGGCCAGACCGGGCGTAACTTCGCGGCCGGCATGAGCGGCGGCATAGCCTATGTTCTCGATGAGCAGGGGGATTTTGCCTCCCGCTGCAACACGGAAATGGTCGGTCTGGAACAGCTTGATGAAGCTGATTGTGCGGCTCTTAAGGACATGATTGAAAAACATGCCGGATGTACCGGCAGCTCCCGGGCCGCAATAATCCTGATCAACTGGGAACGCTATCGGTCACGTTTTGTGAAAGTTATGCCGATGGACTACAAGCGGGTGCTGCAGGCGCTTGATCGGGCGAAGGCGGTCGGTCTCAGCGGTGATGATGCCCTGGCTGCCGCATTTGAGGAAAATTCGCATATGGAAGGGCATTGAATCTTTACCACCCCCCAACCCCCTCCTTAAAAGGAAGGAGGGGGAGCTTTTAAACTCCCCTCCTTACAAAGGAGGGGTTGGGGGTGGTTGGGTTTAGCAGTTTAATTTTTAGAACACAGGGAAACGAACATGGGAAAACCAACTGGATTCATGGAATATACGCGGGAAGTGCCGGCCGACCGGTCACCTTTGGAGCGTATTAACGACTGGAACGAATTCCATCTGCATATGCCGGATGATGACCTGCGCACCCAGGGCGCCCGCTGCATGGATTGCGGCGTGCCGTTCTGCCACAGCGGCGTGCTGATCAGCGGCATGGCGAGCGGCTGTCCGGTCAATAATCTGATCCCGGAGTGGAATGACCTGGTCTACCGCAACCTCTGGCGTCAGGCGCTGGACAGGCTGCACAAGACCAACAACTTTCCGGAGTTTACCGGGCGCGTCTGTCCGGCCCCCTGCGAAGGGTCCTGCACACTCGCCAGCATTGATCCGGCCGTCACGATCAAGAACATCGAGGTCAGCATCGTCGAACGCGGCTTTGAGGAGGGGTGGATTACTCCCGCGCCCCCTGCGGCACGCACCGGCAAGAAAGTCGCCGTGGTCGGTTCCGGCCCTGCGGGACTCTCCGCCGCTGCCCAGCTCAACAAGGCGGGGCACAGCGTGACGGTCTTCGAACGCGCCGATCTGCCGGGGGGGCTCCTGATGTACGGCATCCCCAACATGAAGCTCGACAAGCGCCAGATACTGCTGCGCCGCATCAAACTGATGGAAGCCGAAGGGGTCACCTTTGTCTGCAACGCCACGGTCGGCGGGAACGAGTTTCCGACGGCGAAGCTGCGCAGCGAATTCGACGCCGTGGTCGTGACGACCGGAGCCACCCAGCCGCGCGATCTTCCGATCGACGGTCGTGATCTGAAGGGGATTCATTTCGCGATGGAGTTTCTGACCGCCAACACGAAGGCCCTGTTGGACGGAAGCGATGATTTCATATCGGCCAAAGGGAAAGACGTCATAATCATCGGTGGCGGCGACACCGGGACTGACTGCGTCGGTACGTCGCTCCGTCATGGCTGCAAGAGCGTCACCCAGCTGGAAATCATGCCCCGTTCACCGGATCAGCGTGCTGCCGACAACCCGTGGCCGGAGTGGCCCAAGACCCACAAGGTGGACTATGGCCAGGAGGAGGCGGCGGCAAAATTCGGCTCCGATCCGCGCGTTTACCTGACGACCGCTACACGGTTCGACGGGGATGGCGATGGCTCTGTCGCATCTGTTCATACCGTTGAAGTCGCGTGGGGAAAGAATGAAAAAGGGCAGTTTGTCCCTCAGCCGGTTCCCGGTACCGAGCGGGTGCGACCCGCCCAGCTGGTGCTGCTGGCGATGGGCTTCCTCGGGCCGGAGCAGCCGCTGATCGACTCATTCGGTCTGGAACGGGACCCGCGCAGCAACATCAAGGCTGAATACGAAAAGTACAGCACCAGCATCCCGGGTGTCTTCGCCGCCGGCGACTGCCGCCGAGGCCAGAGCCTCGTCGTGTGGGCCTTCAACGAGGGTCGCGGCGCCGCCCGGGAGTGCGACCGTTATCTGATGGGGAACAGCGAGTTGCCGTAGGAATTCTGAGCGGTTGAAGTAATCTGTATGGTTCAGATGTTCAAAGCGAAACAAAGAGGCCCACCCCAATGTAATCGGGTGGGCCTCTTCTGCATAAAAGTTCACATAGAGCTGGCTGGAATCTTTTGTCGTTTGTTGCGGGTTAATTATTTTCCGCCCGGCTTATCCAGGCTGTTTAGGATGTCATTGGCCTCTTTCAACTTCTGCTCAAGCTTCTTCAATTCTTCGGCTGAATATACCTTCTTGCCTTTTTTGACTTCGGAATGGATTCTTTTGATCCTCTGTTGAATGCTGTCAACCTGGTTCATGCAGTTCTTGGAGGCCAGCAGGCATTCATCCTTGCTGCCGGCAACGGGTGCATCCGCTGCGAACGCCATAGTCATTGTGGACAGGACAACGGCAGTCAGCATTGCGATCAGAATTTTTTTCATGAGTCAGTCTCCTTTGCGGGTATGTTTGGAATCGGAATGCACGGCGGGGATCCGGTAGCGGCCCCGCCGTTGACTCTCGTATCAGAACGTATACTTGAAGATCAGTTTGGCATCGTAGGGATTGACAGGCGTGCCGTTGATGGCAACATCCTTGTAGTAGTCGCCCAGCATTACGTAACCGACACGGAAGCTGGTAGTCAGGTTTTCCATCAGCTTGTAGGTAGCCTCGGCGTTGACCTCGGTACCAAGATAGTTGCTTTTGTTGGCAGAACCGGTTTTCAGATTGACCGGCTTGGCGGCATTGTCTTTAGCCACGGCGGCAAAACCGATATTGCAGGCTGTGGTAAGCCTGTCGCTGACAGGCAGATCATAGCCGAGGTAACCGCCGATCTGGCCCTGGCCCTTGTTGCCGGCATTGTAGATGATCGAGTTGTCGGTGGTATAGGCGTTCTTGTCGCGCCCCAGGATGACCATTTCGTTGTTATAGTAGCCGTGCTCGCCATTGATAGAATAGAAGGCGTTGGTCGTGCTGGCGGGTTTACCGTTGTCCCCGGAAACATAGAGGAACTCGGCCCGGGCGGTGCCGGGACCGGCCTTGTATTTGGCGCCGGCATTGGCGGCAAACGAGCTGACATCAAGCGTGTTGAGCTTACCTGTCTCATAGACGAAGAAGCCGCTCAGAGTCAGGGGGCCTTGACCGTACTCGCCGTTGAGTCCAACTACATGGACTTTGGCATCGTTGCCCGGGGTGTCGTCTCCGAAGTGGTAATATGCACCGCCAACGATGAATTCTTTGCTGATGGAGTACTTGCCGTCCAGCACAAACAGGTCACGGGTCTTCTTGCCAAGCGTTCCCGGCGCAGTTGTTGTCGTACTCTTATCGTTTAAGCGAAAGAAGCCGATGGTCGGGGTGAAACCGTTATAGCTGCTGGAAACCAGTGCGCCAGCCATGTCGGCGTCAAAAAGCACGCCCTTGAAGGCATCGTTATAGGGCATCATACCCAGCTTCACGTTGACGTTCTTGACCGGGTTTGCGTCCAGATAGATGCTTTTGGTTTCCAGGTTGACCGAATCGGCACCGATGGCGCCACCCTGTTTTCTGCCGACGACATAGGAGCTGTTGCCCCAGTATGTATAGTCCAGCTCAAAGTGAGTTACCAGTTTCAGATCTGCACTGACCTTGGCAATGTACTGCAGCCGGGCACGTTGCTCGATAAAGTTGGCAGAATACTGGTTTTTGGTCAAACCCTCGGGGGCATATTGACCGTCTCCGCCCCAAACGGGATTACCCGTTGTCACGTTACCGTTGAAGTTGGAGTTGATGTAGCGTGCGGAGAACAGACCGTGAAATTCGTTTTCCAGAGCCAGGGCCGGTACAGCTGCCGTAGCGAGCAAAGCCGTCGCAACGGTGATGGACAACATCCTTTTTTTACAATTCATGTAGTGCCTCCTGTCGTTAGTTGACAACCGCCGTACGTCTCTGTTCCCACCCGGACAAAAAACGTACGGCATATTAAATGGCGGCAGCAAGGGTGGCTGCTGCGGCTCAACCATATGTTGTTGTGCTCTGTTTCCATGCTCCCGGCCTCGCACGCTGTTCCGCCCGGTATAAAGACCTTGTCAGACAACGGTCAATGGGACATCAATGCCGGCACGGTCATATGCTTCAGGATATGTCGGGCCACATCACCGAGGGTCGGGGTGCCGAGCCGCGTATGAGCATAGGCACCCATAACCAGAAGATCGCTTCCTTCCACCGAGGCGCGGTTTAACAGCACATCGCCAACGGATATGTCGGTAGCGGTTGCCTGCTCTGCCCCGGCTTTGATATCGTGACATGCCAGATGGCCGCAGAGCTTCTCGCCTTCATTTTTGTCAGGGACCGCCGGGTTTACGACAAGTATTTTTACTACATCCGCCTGTGCCAGCAGGGGGATGGCGTCGTTGACGGCCCGGGTAGCCTCCCTCCCGGATTTCCACGCCACCAGCACCCTGGTGCCGAACTCCTTGTATGAGGCGGTGTAGGGTATTATCAGGACCGGCCGTCCTGAACCCAAAATGACCCGTTCCGGCAGATCGGCCGGCGTGTCTCTGTCCTGGGCGTTGTGGTCAGTCTGGCCGACGATCACCAGGTCCGCATAGTGTGCATGAAGGTTGACAACTTCGGCAACACCTACTCCGGTCACTTTCCAGTCAACGGTAAGCAGTTCGGCCTTCACCCCGGACTCGGCGATGATATCCTTGAACGCAGCCTGAACCTGGGACGTCCTTGCTTCCGTGTCGACGTGCTGCGGTTCATAAAACGGGTGCGTGATAACATGGAGTGCGGTGAGCCGCGCCCCGTGCCTTTGCGCGAGGCCGATGGCCAGCTCCAGCCTGGCCGTGGAATGGTGTGAAGTATCAAGATGAACAAGTATATTTTTAAAAGTCATGGAACAGTCCTCCTTGAGCGTTGACAGCCGTTACGGCTGCCAAACGTGTGTGGTTGTTGTCGGATCATCAGGAGCAGCTGCCGTTTGTCGGCTGCTATTCGTTCATGGGCATATGTGAAAAGTTCCTGGTCAGGTGCCCTTTCAGCATCTCCTCGAAATCGGCTTCCCGGTCGCCGCAGTAGACCAGCGACGAGGCTATTTCCGCCGCAAGGATCGCATAGCGGTATTTTGCCGGCAGGTTTTTGACCCTCTGGCTGTACCGCGGCTCTTCCCGCAGGAGGCGCGGCAGGTGGCTGAGGATCGCCTGGCGGAACAGAGGCTGATCGCAGAGGTGCGGACGCTGCTGGAAAAAATTGAACAGCCGGGCGTAATGGCTGTTGATCTCCTGGCTGATGGCATCGGATATCTCGGTATAGAGAAGATTGGAGCCTGGCTCCCGCTGGCGCCTGAAGATCAGCCGCGCCTCGTCCTCGGCCCGCTTCTCCAGGATTTCGATCACGTCGGCCACATAGCGCTCCTTATGGTGGAGGAACTCTTCTTCGCTGAGGAGCAGGTTGCCGATGATCTCGTATGAAGACGAAATGACCCCGCACTTGTTGGCGGATGCGTCGCGCATGATGACGATCCCCCGGCGCTGCATCTGGATGCGGGCCTCGGGAGTGATAAAGGAGTTAGCCCCTTCGATGATGGCCCGGGTTGTCGGGGTGCCGTCTTCCCGGAAAAAGCGGTGCCAGTTGTCCTTGTCGATGGTCTCAGGCCGCCCCCCGGCCGGAATGAACAGGTCGGTCGGGACCGAGAAGAGCAGGTTGCCGAACTCCCGATGGAACTCGTCCATCGTCACCCACTGCTCCTCGGGACCTGAATCGGTGCTGACCACCCGCTTGAAGAGTTCCCGGAGCCCTTCGGTCTTCTGTTGGCGCCGATAGAGGATGAAGCCTCCCGGGTGCAGTGCGGACGGGTCGTACTCGTCCAGGTCGTGCTTGAGCAGGACCCGCCCCAGTTCGCTCCGCCGGACACCTTCGGGATCGAAGATCGCCCCGGTGCCGTCCAGGATCAGCTTGATCTTTACCTGCGGGCAGCGCTCCAGCAGGATGCGCATCGCGTTTCCCGCCACATCGCCGTTGGGGCCGCCGGTGAATTTTACCGAGAACGGATCGCGCCTGATGTCGATCCCCAGCTCCTGCATCGTGATCTCGGCGAACTTCACCACCCCGGTCGAAGTGACCCCGTACTCCTTGTGATTGATGCCGACCCGCTTGCTGGACATGATGCCGATGCCGAGGATGTAGCCGCGCTTCAGCGACTGGCGGGCGATCATCTCGATCATCACATCATGCATGTTCTCGTCCGGGCCGAGTTCGATCGGCTCGTCCTCCCCGTAGTAGTCCACCACCCGCGGATCCCGTGCCGTGCCGTTGTCGGTTACGAAGATATCGAGGAAGGCATTGGTGAAACCGAACTGGAGCTTGTAGAGCCGCTGGGTGATCAGCTCCTGATCCTGCAGGCCGGCCGCATCCAGGAGCACCACCATCTTCGAGCCACCCTCGTAGATATCCTTGTTCTTGAAGTGCTGGGTGTGGGCCAGGACGTACACCTCGCGGAACAGGGTGCTGGCGCTGGTGACATAATCGTCCCGGTTGCGGGTGATGTTGGTCCGCCAGCCGCCCCGGGCGATATCGGAGAAGCCGATGTGGTACCCGGCGCCGTAGCGACCGAAGAAAAAGGTTATCCGGAAGGGGATCACCGAGGGGATATCCGCCGTATACTCCGGCTTCAGCTCGGAAAGGTAGGCCGGGTTAAGCCGGAACGCCAGGGCGTGTTTTTCCGGTACGAAAAAGTTGGTCTTCAAGGTGTTGCTGATGAAGGTGATGCAGCATTTGAAGATGGTGCGGCGGATATCGTCGATATAGCGGTGACCGGTATTGTACTCTTCGATGAAGCTGGTGGTCTCGGCCAGGGTCCCGGCGTACAACGCCTCCCGTCCGCTGATACCCGGTTCGAACCTGGTCCGGAACAGCTTGGTCAGTTGCAGGGCGATGTCGGGATGGGAATGGAAGGCGCGCTGCACATCCTCGAAGCCGAACGGGTCGGGGTGGTGATGGGCCAGGGTGGTGTGGCAGAAGGA
>JBAVTM010000054.1:0-2028 GCA_049696195.1 Desulfuromonadaceae bacterium
AACCCGTTTTTTTTCGCCGCCGGAAAGGTGGTAGGGGGGCTTGGCACGCAGGTGACCGGCTCCGACCCGTTCGAGGGCATCCGCCACCCGCTCCTCCACCTCGTCTCCGGAGAGTCCCAGGTTCAACGGGCCAAAGGCGACATCTTCGAAGACCGTCGGCATGAAGAGCTGATCGTCCGGATACTGAAAGACCATGCCGACCGTGCGGCGGATGTCCGGGAGCGTCCCCTTCGAGAGCGGTGTGTCCCCGATCCGGATCTGCCCGGAGGTCGCTTCAAGACAGCCGCCCAGGTGCTGCAGCAGGGTCGATTTGCCCGCTCCGTTGGCGCCGATGATCGCGACCGACTCTCCATGGGTGATGCGAAAGGAAACATCCCTGATAGCGACCGTGCCGTCCGGATAAACGTGCCGGAGATTTCTTGCCTCGACGATATGATGGCTCATGGAAAGATCCCCGTAACGAGCGCTCCAAGAGCGCCCGGGATATCACAAAAGCGCAGCGCAATAATGAGAGCTGACCAGCCGAGCAGGAATCCGAGTTCGGCCGCACCGAAGCGGGATTGCCGGTGAGAATGGAACCGGCCGACGAAACCGCGTGCCAGCATGGCGGTGTGAACCCGCTCCGCCCGCTGCCATGTCCGGAGCAGCAGGTGCCCCGCCAGCGAGCCGAAGCTGGCGACGCCCAGTCCCCTGTTGCCGCACGAACGCAGCTCACGGGCCCGCGCCGCCCTGCCGGTTTCATCGGCGAGCACGAATATATAGCGATGGAGGAAAAGCAGCTGTACCGCAAAGAGCTGCGGGATTCCGAGACGCTCAAGAGCCTGGCAAACGGCGGTGAAGCCGGTTGTCCCGACCAGAATGAAGGCCGTCCCGACGGTGAGCAGGGAGCGGATGAGGAGGGATGCGAGCGAGATCCAGCCGCCGGAAATCCCGAGGTGGCCGATCTGATACAGCACGGCACGGTCAAAAACCGGGTTGAAGAGTCCCACCATCAGCACGAAGGGGGAGATCAGCGCAACCTTCCGGGCGAGATAGAGCGGCGGCAGACCCGAGAGCGCCATCATGGCGGCCGGGAAGATAAAGAACGGCATCAGGCGGGCCAGTTCGTATCTGCCGAAAGAAACAACTGAAACTATGAATACACACGTTACCACGACCTTGGCGCGTGCATCGAGAGCGTGGATCGATGAGTTGCCTTCAGCCAGCAGATCAAGCCGCTTCAGGTCCAGTACGGCTGCATTGATGGATATCATGACGGGCGTGATCCTTTGGAATCGGAGCCGTGGGTGTTTCAGCAGTGGCAGAATCTGTAGCACAAAATAAATAATAATTACACGAAAAACAGAGTGCATTCCCGTTCGTGACATTTACGGTGAAATCGGCTACGATGCAGGCGACAGATACGGTGCCGGGGAGGAAAACGTGGGACAAACGGTCAGGTTCGGTATTTCGCTGGATGAGAAGCTGTTGCAGAATTTTGATCAGCTGATTGAACAAAAGAGCTATATGAACCGTTCCGAGGCGATCCGCGACCTTATCCGGGCGTCGCTGGTCGAAGAGCGCTGCGGGTCGGAGGATCAGGAAGCGGTTGGTACGGTGACGCTGGTCTATAATCATCACGTGCGGGATCTCGCCGATAAGCTGACCGATCACCAGCATGCCTATCATGATCAGATCGTCTCCGCCCTGCATGTGCATCTTGATGCCCACAACTGTCTCGAAGTGCTGGTGGTTCGCGGAACAGTCCTGATGGTGAAACAGATCGCGAATGAACTGATCAGCGTCAAAGGGGTCAAGCATGGCAGACTGGTATTGACAACGACCGGCGAGGATCTATAGTCCATGGTCAGCGGAGAATGCCCGAGATGAAGAATGCAGCCGCGATAGCCCTGTTCTGCGCGGGGGGCGGGCTAACCCGCTACTACCTGTCGGGATGGGTCTACAGTCTGCTGGGGCGGGCCTTTCCGTACGGGACCTTTGCCGTCAATATCATCGGCGCCTATCTGATCGGGTTGATCATGGAGCTCG
>JBAVTM010000055.1:0-2388 GCA_049696195.1 Desulfuromonadaceae bacterium
GATTACTACCGTAATCGAAATTATTACTTTTGATCGGAAAGCTATATGTTTCTTAGTAATTGGGCAGCAGTGGTCCTATGGCAAATGAATCGAAAGAGTTTGCTCTGTTCACAACAGAGATGTCCAAAACTTTTGATCGACTCAAGTCGGGAACTGTATTACTGAACTATAAACTTCTCTCTATGGCACATTTCTACCAAACTGAAATTCGCTATCTGTTACGCAAGCATCGTTTTGCTGAAATTCCTATTCACTACCAAGCGCCGGCGCCTCGCCTGTCTAGGAATGCCGTCCGAAATGCTTTGAAAGTACTCTGCTACTACTTTCTGAAAAGACTTTCCGGGGATTCTAAAAAAATCTATAGGGAGACTAAAGACTAAAACAGATCTGGTAATCACCACTATTTCATATCCAAATGTCTTAAGCACCAGTTCTAATGGATGTGTAAAGCACAGTGCAGAATTTAAGTTGCAGGGTCTATTAGTGGCGGGAAATACCGTATTTCCGCATCTTGTAGCGAAGAGTACTGGAGTTGAGGCCAAGGAGTACGGCTGCCCCGTTTTTCCCCTCGATACGCCACCCGACCTTCTGGAGCGCCTGGAGGATGAGGTTCTGTTCCATCGCAACAAGGGCTTTGACGTCCTGGCCTGCCATCTCTTCTGTCCTCTGGAACGTATCGAACCGGTCTAGCACCTGTAGTGAACTCCCCTGGCTGATGATTACCGCACGCTCGATGACGCTTTCCAGTTCCCGCACGTTGCCGGGCCAGTGGTATTCCTGAAGCGCGTTCAGGGTTTCCTTTGATACGGTTTCTATCTTCTTGCCGATTTTAGTGTTGAATTTGGCAACGAAATGATTGACGAGCAGCGGGATATCATCCTTGCGCTGCCTGAGCGGCGGCATCGTGATGGGGAACACATTGAGCCGGTAATACAGGTCTTCCCGGAACGTGCCGTTGCGGATCTCCTGCTCCAGGTTCCGGTTGGTGGCCGCAATGATCCGTACGTCCGTCTTGATGGTACGGGGACTCCCCAGACGCTCGAACTCACCGTCCTGAATGACCCGGAGCAGCTTGGATTGCAGCGCCATCGGCATCTCGCCGATTTCGTCGAGGAAAATGGTGCCGCCGTCGGCCAGTTCGAAGCGCCCGATCTGACGGGCATCTGATCCGGTGAACGCGCCCCGTTCCCGACCGAAGAGTTCGCTTTCCACCAGGGCCGCCGGCAGTGTCGTGCAGTTGACCGTTATCAATGGCCGCTCCTTGCGGGCACTGCAGCTGTGGATGGCGCGCGCCACCACCCCTTTGCCGGTGCCGGTCTCGCCAAGGAGAAGAACGGTGGCATTCATGGGCGCCACCTGCTCAACCCGCAGAAATACATGTGAAAGTATACCGCTTTGACCGATGATCTCGCCGAAGTTGTACTGCTGGCCAACCTCCTGCTGAAGATAGATATTCTCGGCCTGGAGCCGGTCTTTCAACCCTTTTATTTCCGCATACGTGCCCTGGAGTGACACTTCTGCCTTCTTGCGCTCCGCAATTTCCTGGGTAAGCTGCACATTCGCCGTGGTCAATTCTCTGGTACGCTCACCCACTGTCTGCTCCAGCCTGTCATGTGCATTCTGCAACTGCTCATTAAGCGACTTGACATGCAGAAGCATCTTTATCCTGGCCAGTACTTCGGTGCTGTCGAACGGTTTGGAGATAAAATCTTCGGCCCCCGCCTCGATCCCCCGGATGCGGTTTTCCAGGTCTGCATAGGAGGTAATCATCACTACCGGGATGTTTCGGTACAGATCGTCGGATTTGATCCGGCGGCATACCTCGAATCCATCCATCCCCGGCATCATCACATCCAAAAGGCAGATGTCTGTCCGCTCCGCACGGATCTTCTCCAGCGCTTCCGGGCCATTCTCCGCCGTTATCACCTCATATCCCCGGGGGGAGAGCATGGCCTCCAGCAGGCTGAGATTGAGAGGTTCATCATCCACGCAGAGGATTCGCGCCATTTGCTGATTCATAATTGTTCGCCCTCCAGCCATTGTTTTACCAGACCGGGAAGTTCACGCGTGCGGATCGGCTTGGAGAGGTACCCGTCGAATCCGGCCGCAAGGAATTTTTCCAGGTCACCCCGCATCGCAAAGGAGGTCAGGGCGACGATTTTCAGACCACTGGTCGCCTGGTCCGCTTTCAGGATACCGCCGGCGGTCATGCCGTCCATCCCCGGCATCTGTATGTCCATCAGGATCAGATCGGGCATCAGTTCCCTGGCTAGGGCCACCCCTTCCTGCCCGTCAGCAGCGACCGTTACCCCATAGCCGTGAAAGGTCAGAATATCCCGGAACAGGCTGCGGTTGTTTTCGTTATCTTCGACAATCAATATTTTATGC
>JBAVTM010000056.1:0-5598 GCA_049696195.1 Desulfuromonadaceae bacterium
GCCCTCTCCATGCGGACAAGACCGATGCGGTACTGATTCTCCAGCAACTCGCCAACCGCACGAACTCGGCGATTGCCGAGGTGATCGATATCATCAATGGTGCCTCGTCCGTTCTTAAGCTCTATAAGATAACGGACTATCTCAAGAATATCATTCTTGACGGCAATTCTGATCTCTGAACTGTACAGATCTTCAAAAATCATCCTGTTACGGCGCAGGGTTTCAATCAGCCGGCGATTTTCGTCAAATCCGCCCTGTTCAATTGCCTCGGACAGTTTTGCTGTCGCCTTCGAAAGTCCGAACGTTGCAAACAGCTCTTTCTGGAAAAAATCATTGTCACGAATAAGATTGTTAAGCTCGAGCAATAACTGGTCCCTGAGCTTGTCCGACACGGACTGGCCCGTTTCCACTTTTTTGAGAGCTTTAGCAAGATCCGATGGAAGTTTCATCATCAGATACTGCGAAAAAGGATCATTTGAGCCAGCCAGCCGGGCTATGAGAGATTCAAAACTGGCAACATCTTCAATGCTCAACATGCATGGTGCGTTTAATACCATGCAGTCTTGCCACACCTTGAGGCCAAGCTTATAGTTCAGCTTAAGTCTGCCGACTGCTGAAAGATCGTACCGCTCGGGGTTGAAAAAAAGGTTGTCAAAAAGTGCCAATGAACTTTTTAGAGTAGGGGGGTCGCCAGGACGGAGACGACGGTAAATTTCAATCAGACCCTCGTCGCTTGAACTGATTTTATCAATCAGCAATGTATCGCGGAAAGAGGAAGTGATGTGGAGGTTGTCGATATACAACGCTTTAAAACTGCTTACTCCGCGTGCTTTAATTTCATTAAAACGATCAAGAGTTACTTCATCATTGCATTCAACAATAATTTCGCCAGTGGTTGGATCAACAATATCAGATGATGCATAACGGCCAATAACTTCTTCAACAGTGGCCGGAACAGATGTGATTCCGCGTTCAAGCATCTTTTTGATCGAAGATTTTGTATATTTGCGGTTCGCCTTAACAAGAACTTCACCATTAACGGGGTCAGTTACGTCAACAATTGTCTTTTGAAGTGTTAACAGCTCAGGCTCGATGTTTTTGGTGATTGAGTCAGTGCCGATGAAAATTTCTTCGCTTTTGTAATAGTAGTTGAGAAGTTGCTCAACTGAATATCCCAGAGCCTTAAGCAGAACCGTTGCCGGCATTTTTCTGCGGCGGTCGATACGAACGTACAGGATATCTTTGTGGTCAAATTCAAAATCAAGCCATGAACCGCGATATGGTATCACGCGTGCAGAGTACAGCACCTTGCCGCTTGAGTGGGTCTTGCCTTTGTCGTGGTCGAAAAAGACACCCGGTGAGCGGTGCAGCTGGCTGACTATTACCCGCTCGGTCCCGTTGATGATAAAAGTCCCGTTATCGGTCATAAGCGGGATTTCGCCAAAGTAGACCTCTTGCTCTTTGATATCCTTGATTGCCTTGACGGTAGAATCTTTACCGCCATCCCAGATCACGAGACGTACTTTAACCTTCATCGGAGCTGCGTACGTCATGCCGCGCTGGTGACATTCATCGACATCATACTTGGGCTTGTTCAGCGCGTATGATACATACTCGAGGGAAGCGCTTTCACTGAAATCCTTGATCGGAAACACACTCCTGAATACGGCCTCCAGGCCGGTATTCAAACGTGATTCAGCTGACACTTCCTGTTGCAGAAAACGTCGATATGAATCTTTCTGGATGTCAATCAGATTGGGGATTTCGATTATGTTCTTTATCTTGGCAAAGTTTTTACGCAAGAGGTGATTATTGGCAATAGAATAAGCCATGGCTTCTCCTTTGGCGGGTATCGTAACTGGATCCAGATGGTATTGGTGTAACATGCTGGAATTTCAGAAGTATGTGGCGATTAAAGCGTGCCGAAACAGCACAAGCCAAGGCCGCTCGGGGCGACCTTGGCTCTCATAAAGACAACAATTTCGGGTGCTATTTGATGGCTGCTTCAGCGCCGGCTTCAACAAGCTGTTTAACAGCATCGTCAGCTTCTTGTTTGGAAACACCTGTTTTTACGGTGCCAGGAGCGCCGTCAACCAGATCCTTGGCTTCTTTCAGTCCGAGGCTGGTCAGGGCACGAACGACTTTGATAACGTTGATTTTGTTGGCGCCACAAGTTTTCAGGATAACATCAAACTCGGTCTGCTCTTCAGCTGCTTCAGCGACAGCAGGGCCGGCAGCAGCGGCAACAGCAACAGGGGCAGCGGCAGAAACGCCGAATTTTTCTTCCAGTTCCTTGACGAGTTCAGCAAGATCAAGAACAGTCATTTTTTCGATAAAGCTGATTACGTCTTCTTTAGTGATAGCCATTGGGTAAATCCTCCGAATATGATTTTAGGAATAAAGTTATTTACTACAGAAAATTAGTTTGCTGATTTTTGTACACGTATAGCGTCGAGCACGCGTACAAGCGAACCGGGCAGCGCAGCAAGGACACCAACGAAGTTGGTTGCTGGTGCTTGCATGGATCCGAGCATCTTGGCGAGGAGAACCTCACGCGAGGGCAGATCGGCCAAAGCTTGAATCTGCTTGGTGTCAAGCAGTTTACCGCTGAGTACAGCGGCTTTAAGCACGAACTTGCCTAGCGGATCTTTTGCAAACTTGTTCAGTACTTTTGCCGCATTTGCCGGATCGTCATAGCTGATTGCCACGGCGGTCGGACCGGCAAGAAATGGGCTGATGCACTCAATGTCAGTGCCTTTGGCAGCCAGATCAAACAAAGTATTTTTGAATACTTTGTACTCGACTGACGCAGCCCGGAGCTCATTTCGGAGCGTTGTGGCCTGGCCCACGTTCATCCCGCGAAAATCCGCGAGAAAAACGGCTTTGGCGCGTGTCAGTCGCTCATGCATCTCGGTGACGAGTTCCTGTTTTGTGTTCTTGTTCAAGCGACTTCCTCCTTTCTTTTGGTATGTGAGGCAGAGCCTCGGCCAAAGTCAGGAACGCAAGGAATTTGCGGTACCCAAGTCTCGGCAGGTCCATTATTCGGATTAAGCGCAGAAGCACGCGCCTGCTGTCTTTGACTTTGGCTAAATTATACTAAATTCAGATCTGCGCTGTAACGTCGCTGATATCAAGATTAATGCCGGCTCCCATTGTAGAGGAGAGCGAGATTTTTTTGATATAAGTGCCTTTTGCAGCAGACGGCTTCGCCTTGAGAAGCGCTTCTACGAGAGCAAGTAAATTTCCTTTGAGCATCTCAGCATCAAAAGAAACTTTGCCGACCGGAGCATGAATAATACCGGCTTTCTCGACGCGGAATTCGACTTTACCGGCTTTTGATTCCTTGACCGCCTTGCCAACTTCGAAGGTAACAGTTCCAACCTTCGGGTTGGGCATGAGGCCACGGGGTCCGAGCAGCTTGCCGATCTTGCCGACGACACCCATCATGTCGGGAGTTGCAATGGCAGTATCAAAATCAAACCAGCCGGCCTGAATCTTGGCGACAAGATCATCGCCTCCGACAAAATCTGCGCCGGCATCAAGGGCTTCCTTCTCTTTTTCACCTTTTGCAAAAACCAGAACACGAACATCCTTGCCGAGTCCGTTTGGGAGAACAACCGCACCGCGAACCATCTGGTCGGCGTGCCGTGGATCAACACCCAGCTTAACTGCGACATCGACAGTTTCATCAAATTTTGCATAAGCGGTCTGTTTCACAACATCAACGGCAGTCCCAAGTTGATACACCTTGTTTCTGTCAATCTTTGACATTGCTTCAGAATGTTTCTTTGCGCTTTTTGACATGATACAACCTCTCTAGGTATCTTGATTAATAAATAGTGTGCCGATTAGGCGATATCAACGCCCATTGAGCGGGCAGTACCTTCAACTGTCCTCATGGCAGCTTCAAGAGAAGCGGCATTGAGATCAGGCATTTTCTTTTTGGCAATTTCTTCAACCTGAGCCTTGGTCAGTTTGCCTACTTTTGTCTTGTTCGGCACAGCAGATCCGCTCTTAAGGTCGAGAGCTTTCTTGATCAACACCGGAACAGGAGGTGTCTTGGTAATGAATGTGAATGATCTGTCAGCATACACTGTGATGACAACAGGAGTAATGGTGCCTTCATCGGCCTGGGTTTTAGCATTGAATGCCTTGCAGAATTCCATGATGTTGACGCCATGCTGACCGAGGGCAGGTCCGATTGGAGGCGAAGGATTTGCTTTGCCTGCAGGTACCTGTAATTTGATGTAGCCGGTTATCTTCTTTGCCATAAATGTGCTCCTTTATATACAGCGTATGCCTGTCATCCTATAAATGAATGACTGATTAGAGTGACTAGTTCTTTTCGACCTGCATGAATTCGAGTTCGACAGGAGTCGCGCGGCCGAAGATTGTTACGGTTACGCGCAATTTTCCTTTATCCGGCTTGACATCTTCAACAACCCCTGAGAAGTTAAGAAATGGGCCGTCGACAACACGGACGGTTTCGCCGACCTCAAACAGAACTTTGGGGCGGGGCTTTTCAGCTCCCTCTTCCATGCGACGGGTAATTTTATTAACTTCTTCATCAGCAATAGGGAAGGGGGTATTGCCGCCGACAAACCCGGTTACTTTGGCGGTTTCTTTTACGAGATGCCATGTTTCGTCAGTCAACTCCATTTTAACCAGAATATAGCCAGGGAAAAACTTTCTTGATGACGTTTTCTTCTCACCCTTTTTAAGTTCAACAACGGTTTCACAGGGGATGAGAATCTCTTCAAAAGAACTCTCCATGCCCTCATTTTTGATGGTTTCTAATAAATTCAAACGTACCTTGTTCTCAAAACTTGAATATGTATGTACACCATACCATTTCATGGACATATCTGGACCCTTTATCCTAGTATCAGACGCAACAACTTGGCCAGAATAAGATCACAAGCACCAAGATAAAATGAAATCAGCACGACAATAACAATGACAACACCAGTCGTTGCGATTGTCTCTTTGCGTGTTGGCCATGTGACCTTTTCAAGTTCAAGTTTTACTGATTCGAAAAACGCGGTGACTTTTTGCACACTATAACTCCTGGCAGCTTATCTTTGAACTGCCGATGTTCTCGAAAGCTGTTTAATGGTCTTCGAAAATGAATACCGGTTTATTGTGGCAGGCCAGGAGGGATTCGAACCCCCAACATCCGGTTTTGGAGACCGGCGCTCTACCAGTTAGAGCTACTGGCCTGTACCGTGCAACAACCGATTAAGACTACTTGGTTTCCTTATGAGGAGTGTGCTTGCGACAGAAACGGCAAAACTTGCTGAATTCAAGTTTACCTGGAGTCGTTCTTTTGTTTTTTGTTGTCGTGTAGTTTCTCTGTTTGCACTCTGTGCATCCAAGTGTGATGATGTCTCTCATAAATGTGCTTCCTTTTGTATGAAATCAGCAGACACTGACAGTTGTCATGCCCACATACGTCCATTGATAATTTTGTTTCTATTCAATAATTGAAGCTACAACGCCGGCTCCGACGGTACGGCCACCTTCGCGAATTGCGAAGCGGAGACCATCGTCCATAGCGATCGGGGTGATCAGCTTGATGGTCATGGCAACGTTATCACC
>JBAVTM010000057.1:0-2375 GCA_049696195.1 Desulfuromonadaceae bacterium
TCCCCCCCCAGACCGAGGACTCAAGAAACAGTACCGAGCTGAATGCCCGCTCCGGCGTCGGCTGATAGTAGACCAGCAGCAGCATCCCGCTCCCCAGCATGATCAGGAAGGCGGTGAAGGCCAGTCCACCGAGACAATAGGTATAGCTGAAGCGCAGATTCCGTTCCAGCACGACGCGGGGGAAGAGATGTTTAAGGAAGTCGGATAGCATCGGTCAGGTCTGCCGAATCGGGGTAAAGGGCCCGGTGGTGCGGGCTATTAGAAAATTGATATATCAGCATGTCTGTGAATCTAGCATACAAGGACGCAGCGGGCAAAGGGTATCTCGCTTTTTTCGTGGAGCGGAGTCACCACCATCGCTATGAACCTGATTCGTTTATTAATTGCTTTTCGTTCAGAAATCCAGCAGGCTCTTTCCTCCACGTTATGTCTGAACGGCTCTCAACCGTTCGCTGAACAAGCCAAACTGGCAACAACCTTGACACAGAGGAGATACTGGCCGCCATGAAGACCCATAAACTGCATAAACCCTTCGCCATGATTCGAGAGTTCCAGCTTGCCGACTGGTTTACACTGGCAAACGCGGTCTGCGGCACGGGGGCCCTGTTTTCCATGCTGACGTACCTGCAGACGACCGACGTCATGCATGTCTACTTTGCGTGCGGGATGGTCTTTGCCGCCCTGGTCTTCGATGTCCTGGATGGACGGATTGCGCGATGGCGGCAGAAGAGTTCCGGAATGGGGCGGGAGCTCGACTCTCTTGCCGATGTCATCTCCTTCGGAGTCGCCCCGGCCGTGATTGCGTACGGCTGCGGCATGCAGGGATTATACGACCGGATTGTCCTGACCTATTTTGTCGCATGCGGCGTATCCCGCCTGGCGCGCTACAATATTACCGCCGAGGCGCTGTCCGGCGACGGAGGCAAGGTGAAGTACTTCGAAGGGACTCCCATCCCGACGTCGCTGCTTCTGGTAATCGTGATGATTTGGGCCGCCTCACAGGGCGCATTGCGTGAATCCCTCTGGTTCGGAGAGGTCGTGTTTGCCGGCTTTACCCTTCATCCGCTCGTGCTGCTTTTCGCGGTTTCCGGTTCACTCATGATCAGCCGCATACGGTTCCCCAAGCTCTGAGCCGCCGCGGTCCGTCAATAGGCAAAACGGAACCCGATGCGCCTGCTGCGCATACCGTGAGGAAGGTGTTTGCCTGGTTCCTGTTCCTGGCCATCACGTGCTGGGGAACGATGGCGATCGTTTACTCAAATCTCCCGGCCGCTCTGCGGCTTGCTGCAGCAGGGTCCTTCGTACTATCGGCGCTTGGCAGCGCCATCCTCCCCCGAAGGCGCCTCTGGAAAACAATCTTCTTTTCATCCGCTTTTGCACTGGTGCTGGCATGGTGGCTGCTTCTCCCCCCAAGCAATGACCGGGACTGGCAACCGGATGTGGCAACGCTTCCTTCTGCAACAATCATGGGCAATACCGTTACCATTCACAATATCCGCAACAATGATTACCGGACCGAGAACGATTATGTCGTCCGGCACCATGACAGAACCTTCAACCTCGAATCCTTGCGCAGTATGGACCTTTTTCTGGTTGACTGGGGTTTGCCTCATATTGCACATACCATGCTCAGTTTCGGGTTTGGCAACGACGAATACCTCTGCTTTTCGATCGAGACCCGAAAGAAAAAGGGCGAACAGTATTCGGCAGTCAGGGGATTTTTCAAACAGTATGAACTGATCTATGTCGTTGCCGATGAGCGCGATGTGGTGCGGCTTCGCACCAATTACCGCAAAGGGGAGGACGTTTACCTGTATCGTCTGAAAGCATCGCCGGAACTGATCCGGCTGATCTTTATCGACTACCTTCACAGCGTCAACATGCTGAGAGATAAGCCTGAATGGTATAACGCCCTGACCGTGAACTGTACCACCGATATTTGGAAACATATTGTGCCCTACTATCCAAAGGCAACTTTTGACTGGCGCATTCTTGCCAGCGGCCATGTTGATGAAATGGCGTACGAGCTTGGGGCGGTGGATCAGACCACCCCTTTCCAGGAACTCAAACGGCGCAGTCGCATCAACGGACGCGGCCTGGCCGCTGACCGGGACCCGGCCTTTTCCGGAATCATTCGGGCCGGATTGCCCGGCATTGAATAAAGCACCTTAATTGCTTCTGTCCGGAGAGCACTCCCCCCCCCCGGGCGGTACGAGAGCATCGTCCCGTTTTTTATCGCCGACTGTTGATAGTGATGTCTTGACAGACGGCACGGGGGAGATTATTTTAAAGGTTGAATGGTTGCTCAACTATGGAGGCTAAACCGTGCCCGACAACGACATTTGCACCATCACCCTGATCGACGAGGCAAAGGT
>JBAVTM010000058.1:0-3220 GCA_049696195.1 Desulfuromonadaceae bacterium
TTCCCTGTGAGTCTTGAACCAGAGAAGGCTCTTGTCACAATAGATCGGGTATTTGCCTGTCTTTGTCGGGGTAAACGTAACCGTCTGGGAATCTCTTTTCAGATCAAGCTTGAAATCAATTCCCGCCTCCGGTGATTTCGCGACCAGGTCGTGCGGGATGTAACCCGACGTTTTCCTGACCTTCAACTCCACAGGTTTATTCACCTTGACCACGATATAGTTGGGATCATAGAAATATTCGCCACCGACCATCTCCGCCCGCTGGACTCCGTCGGAACCGACTGTGGCGACAAAACGTTTTTCCTTCCACGTCCCGTGATCATGGGTTTGGTCGCTTTCCGGCCTGGCCTCCTCCTTCATATCAGCGGCATATACGGTGAAACTACAGAGAAAGAGAAGGGCGATAATATTCAGGTAATTCTTCGAGCTTTTCATATGCTCCTCCGCACGTTTTCTGTCTTCTGTAACGATGATACCAGATAACTGCCGGATTTAAACAGGCACACTCTGAATTTGGAAAACCAGGGGATAAAGGTGGACAGGCTGCTTTTCCCGTAACGTTGCCTGCCCCCGTGTATGTTCCGTTGGAACTTAATCTATACATGCAAAGCCCGACCCCACGCCACTTACGTCGCCTCTGTCGCAAATAATTATCTCCCCGTGTCATTTGCTGATTGACTTCTCGTTCAATAAAGCCCCTAGTGGTACTACGTCTGAAATGAATCAGACACATCACAAGTGCAGGATCAGGAGAAAGTACACATGGTAAACGGAACAGTTAAATGGTTTAACGACAGCAAGGGTTTTGGTTTTCTCGAGCAGGAAAATGGCGACGATGTATTTTGCCATTTCTCCGCTATCGGGGGCGACGGCTTCAAATCGCTTGCTGAAGGAGATAGTGTAACGTTTGAAGTAACCAAGGGTCCGAAAGGGCTTCAGGCCGCGAACGTAGTGAGAGTCTAACAACTACTCCTGCAGACATCAAAAGCCCCGGGGAGACCCGGGGCTTTTTTTATGGAAAATGCTCAACATATGTAGTGACAAGCAGGGAACGGGCTGTCATATCATAAAGCCGCCTCCCCTTCATATCCCGACATTGAGAAGACTAGGCCAGCAGCAGCGCGACAGCATGCAGCAGCAGGCCGATCACGCCGCCCACCAGGGTGCCGTTCATTCGAATGAACTGCAGGTCGGAGCCGATGCCCAACTCGATCTCGCTGACATACTCATCGCTTTCCCACTGCTGTACCGTGCCGGAGATATGCCCGGCAATCGCGGTTCGCAGCGTATCCCCGTAGTGCAGTATCAGCGTTTCCAGGTGTTCGTTCAACGACTCTTTCAACCCACGGTTGTTCGCCAGGGTCGTACCGAAACCGGCAACAGCTGCCGCGATCTTCTCCTGCACCTTTGAATCGGGCCGCTGCAGGTCGCTAGTCAGCCAGCTTTTCAGATCGTTGCCGAGGTTCCGCGCATAATCGGCTATGGACTGGTTATGAACAACCCCCAGCTTGATCGCCTCGACCTTGTTGCGCAGCAGCGGGTCGGATTTCAGCCTGGCACTGAAATTCGTCACGGCAGTGTCAAACGTACCCCTGATCTCATGGGCAGGATCGGCATTAACCTCCTGAATAAATGCGTTGATCCTGCCGGCGACCTTTTCACCCGCCCCTTTGGAAAACTGCTCCCGGTTGGGAATGAAGGCACTCAGGATCGGATATTCTTTCTTACACATCTCGTCGATGGAGCTGGCCAGCCTGGCCTGGGCTTCCGCGGTCGCCAGCCACCCGGCAAAACGGTTCAGCAGGTCATCCAGAACGATCTGGTGGCGATTGTCTTTTCTGAGTGTATCGAGAAGCGCCCCGGCGGACGTGGAGAGGTCGAAATTTTCAATCCGGTTGCTCAGGGCGGCTCTGAGCAACTGCTGCACCCGTTCATCATCTATAAAATCCAGGGAGTCGGCACATACGCGGGCCAACCCTTTGGCCAGGCCGGCGGCATTGTCCCTCGACATCAAATAGACGGCAAGATGCCCGGCCGGATTGTACTCCCGCAGCCTGGCGATCAGGGTATCGCTGGCAAGAAACTTGTCACGGATAAAGTCGGCCAGATTTCCGGCAATAACATCCTTCTTGTTTTTAATGATGGCCGTATGTGGTATCGGCACACCCAAAGGGTGGCGGAACAGCGCCACAACCGCAAACCAGTCCGCCAGGGCGCCGACCATGGCCGCCTCCGCAAAAGCGGCCAGCCACTCCCAGACGCCATGCCCCTTCTGGGAGCGAGCCACCACAAACAGCACCGCCGCGCCAATCATCAATCCCGTGGCTATCGTCTTGTTTCTGATCAGTAATCGTTTTCTGGTGTCCACTCACTGTCTCCGGCTTTATTTTAGTGTTCCTACCTGTTAAATACAAAAACCGCTTCATCAGCAGAAGCGGCTTTCCCTTACCCAGTCTATTTTATTGCACGGCTACGGTGTCATTGTCAACGCCTCGTGCATTATGCAAGAATCCTGGCATAATTATACCCCCAGCCACCAGCCGTGATAGCTGAACGGCACATGGTGCCGCAGCATCACCCTCGCCAGCGGGCCGTCGGCCAGCCGTTCGCCATCCAGCACCGCCAGCAGGCTTTTCCTGGTCCGGCTGTCGTAGACCTCGGTAAGCACCCAGCCGCTCCCCTCTGCCGCCGCGTTGTTCCGCGGGACAAAGACCGGCTCGCTGCAGTAGCAACCTGCGCCAAAATCGTAGCGTGTACCCTGCCCTGATTGCAAATCGATCCGTTCGACAGCCGACCAGAAAAACTCGCCGGGATTGGCCGCACAGAGCCAGACGTAGCGGTTCGGCCGGCAACGCCCGCGCTCGTCGATGCGCGGCCACTCGAAATTCCCCGCCGCCAGCTGTTCCCTGACCACCTGTTTCTGCCCCGGTTTTATTCGGTAGCGCCACAATCGGCCGGGGGTACGGGTTCCACCTTTCCCCCCGGCCATGACCGCATTGGCAGCCCCCCCCGGACCGACCAAATGATCCGGGGCGTCATACCCGACAAAATCGGCAATCAACTCATCGCCGCGCTCGAAGGCATTGACGGAATGCCACATGAACGACGCCTCTGCCGGCAGCAGGAGCGGCACACCGCTGAAATCCCGCGGCAGGACCAGGAGCAGGTTCCCCTGTTCAGGGCGCCAGCGCAGCGAATCAAGGATGCTGCGGACTCCCAG
>JBAVTM010000059.1:0-9035 GCA_049696195.1 Desulfuromonadaceae bacterium
GCAGGATCGTCAGCATGGCCGGCGACCGGGAGGAGAGGAGCATCATCGGCCCCGCCGCCGAACCGGCGGCGGGGCCGACCAGGAGCAGCCCGCGGGTCGGCTGGATAACGATCAGCGCCGTCATCGCCGCCCAGTAGGGGCACTCCAGTTTCAGCAGGACTGCCACAGCCAGGACTGCAACGGCGGCGACGGTTCCCCTGGCGGCAAGAACTGCGTGTGGCCACTCGCGGCGCAAGAGACGGTACAGACTTTGCCGTCTCACCGTTTTATCTGCTTCCGCGCATCACTCACAATTGATTCCAGGGAGAGGACAAACTGTCCGAACCGGGCAATCTCACTGTCACTGAAGGGGCTGAGAAGCTTGCTTTCAAGGGAGGAAACGGTTTCATTGATCCGGGCAACGGCCAATTGCCCTTCAGGTGTCAGACAGAGCAACTTCGCGCGACGATCAGTGACATCTTCCGAGCGCTGGATAAGTCCCTTTGCAATGAGTGTGTCGAGGAGACGGACAAGGGATGGTCCCTCGATGCCGATGGATCCGGCCAGATCCTTCTGGCGAACCCCGTTTCCAAGAATGTGGAGGTGCAGAAGAGGCCGCCAGGTTGCATCAGTCAGGCCGGCAGCGTGGAACTCACTATCCAGAACCTGCCGCCAGCGCCGTGTCAGGATGCCAAGATGGTAAATCAAATTGTTGCGGTGGATTTCAGGCTTGGATACACTCATGCATAATAGATAGCACGCTATCTATTATAATGCTACTCTTTTTTGGTGGGTTTCCAGATCAATTATTTGTGATCTGCAGGAACTGCCGTTTTTTTGCCAACGAGGAGAGACGCCGAGACAGCCAGTGACAGGCAGGTAAAGATCACCAGCAGCGAGACCTGTATCGGGATCTGGAACCCCATGGCCGATGCGATCATCTTCCCCCCCACGAAGGCCAGGATAGATGATATCCCCAGCTTCAGGTAGACGAACATACCCATGACGCTGGCCAGAAGGAAATAGAGCGCCCGCAGTCCCATGATGGCGAAGATGTTGGAGGTGAAAACGATGAACGGGTCAAGGGTCACCGCAAAGATGGCCGGGATCGAGTCAATGGCAAACAGCACATCGCTGCTCTCCACCATCACCAGCGCGAGAAACAGCGGACTGGCCACCAGCATTCCTTTCCGGCGGGTAAAGAACCAGTCGCCGCGCACCCGTTTCGTGAATGGAAACAGCTTGCGGGCCAGCCTGACGAGCAGGTTCCTCTCCGGATGCACCTCCTCCTCCCCGCCAAAGGCCATCTTCCAGGCGGTAAACAGCAGCAGCGCGCCGAACAGGTAGAACATCCAGTGGAAGGCAGTCAGCAGCTCGATGCCGGTGAAGATGAACAGCGCCCGCAGGACCAGTGCGCCGATGATGCCCCACTTCAGGATCCGGGCCTGGTGCTCGCCACGGATCTTGAAATAACCGAAGATCATGATGAAGACGAACAGGTTATCCACCGACAGTGATTTTTCGATGAGATAGCCGGTGAAAAATTCAAGCGCCTTTGTTTTGCCAAGAAAGACATAGATCCCGACATTGAAGGCCAGCGACAGCGACACCCAGAGGATGCTCCAGGCCAGCGCCTGACGGAATGAAATAATGTGAGCCTTGCGATTCATCCCGAGATCGACCGCCAGCATGACGACCATTAACAGCCCGAAGACGCCCCACATCAGCGCTTGTTCTGATATCAGTTCCATTTTTTCATGCGCTCAATGCGCTCCTTTACCGCAACCAGGAGCTTCCTGGCCCAGATGAATTCGGTTGCCAGCACAGCCAGTCCGACCGGAATAACGACAAACGCCGGCCCCGGCAGCACGATCATGGCGACTCCGGCAGCCAGGATCGTGAAACCGATCACTATAATGACAAGACGCTTGGCCTGCCCCAATGTTTTGAATACAAAGTGGTTCACGACGTAGGTACCTCGTCAGGGCAAGCAGCTACTGAGCCATCCTTTTCAAGATCTGCTCCAGCTTGCGCAGCTCTTCTCCATAACCGGCCCAGTTCCCCTGGCGCTGCAGGGTGGTCGCCTTCTCATAGATGCTCATCGCTTCCTTGGCCAGCGCCGCCGGCGATGCTTTCGAATCTGCTGCCTCCACCATGGCGGCAGCAACGGCTTTTTTAGCCCCGAAGAGCCGCTGCAGGGCGAGTTCCAGATTTTCCTCCATGACGACCTGATCGCCGAAGGCGACAATCACCCGCTTCAGCTCAGGAAGACCGGCCTTGTCCGCGGCAAGAAACAGCGGCTGGACGTAGAGCAGCGATTTTTCAATCGGTATCACGAGCAGGCTCCCCCGGATGACCTCCGAACCGCGCTGGTTCCAGAGCGACAGCTGCTGGGAGATGAAGGAATCCTGGTTGATACGGGCGTCGATCTGCTTCGGCCCATAGATCAAGCGATCGCGCGGGAAGGTGTAGGCCTTGATTTTACCGTAATTTTCCCCATCGCAACGGGCCGTCAGCCAGGCGGCCAGATTGTCCCGCTTGGAGGGGGTAAACGGCAGCAGCAGGATGTATTCCTCCACCTTTTCACCCGGCAGCTTCATGATCGTGTAGTACGGCTCCATCGGTTTCTCGCCGAGGGCAGGAATCTCCCAGAGATTCTCCTTGTTGTAGAACACCTTGGGATCGGTCATGTGGTAGGCGGCAAACATGGCAGCCTGGACCTGGAGGAACTGATGCGGATAGCGAACGTGCCTGCGCAGGTCGTCGGACATGGCCGTCATCGGCTTGAACAGACCGGGAAATATCCTGCTGTAGACCTGTACCAGGACATCATTCGGATCACTGATATAGAAGCTGACCGAACCGTCATAGGCATCGACAACCGCCTTGACGGAGTTTCTCATGTAGTTGATGCCCCCCCGGAGCGGCTTCGAATAGGGGAGACGATCCGAGTAGGTGTAGGCATCGATGATCCATTTGAGCCCCCCCTTTGCATCCACCACCATGTAGGGATCGCCGTCGAAACTGAGAAACGGTGCGATCTCCCTGATCCGCTCGTTGATGTTGCGATTGTAGATGATGCGGCTCTCGGCGGTTATATCCGACGAAAGCAGGATTTTTTCTGTTTTGAATCTGGCGGCGAACAGCGCCTTTTTGAGCAGCGAATCGATCGGCACCCCCCCCTTTCCGGCGTAGGTCGTATTGATATTGCCGGTGGCGGTAGGATAGCTGAATTCCGGGACCTTGGTCTTGACGACCACATAGTCGTTGGAGAGCTCGCCGAAATAGATTTCGGGCCGGGTTACCTTGATGTCGGCCAGGCTGACGGCCGGGATATCCTTGACGAAAAATTCGGGGAGCCCTTCCTTGCTGATCCGGCTGACCGGGCCGAAGGTGATGCCGTTGCCGTGGGTGAAGATCAGGCGCTCATTGATCCAGTTCTTACTGGGAAGATCGGCGTAGGAAAGTTCGCGCGGCGACAGCATGACCTGGGAGTACCGGCCGTTCACCAGATAGCGGTCATTGTCCACATCGAAAAACTTGTAATAGGTCCTGATCTGCTGCAGCTGGCTGTAGGTCTTGAGCAGCGGCGCATGATCCCAGAGGCGGATGTTTTTGATCGTGGCATCATTGTTGGCAATATCGGCAGCGGAAAGCTTCGCATCGACATCGAACGGCACCGTTTCAATCTTGTCGAGATCGTAGCCGAAACGGGTGAATGTGAGGTTATTCTCGATATATGGTGTTTCAAGCGCCAATTCGTTGGGCGCAACCTTGAATTTATGCAGCACTCCCGGGTAGACCCGGATGCCGATTACGTACAGTGCGACCACGACAACCGGCGCCAGCAGCGCCGTACGCCAGGCGCCTTTCCAGATCCCGACCGCCAGCATGCCCCCCGCCAGCGGAGTCAGGAACGTCAGGATTCGGTAGGTCAGCAGCCGGGAGTTGACATCCACATACCCTGCGCCGTAAAAAGCGCCGTTATTGGAGTACAGCAGCCCGAAGCTGTCCAGATAGAAGCCGGCAGCGATCACGCAGGCGAAGATCCCGGCCAGCACCGCCAGATGCCGGCGGACCTTCCCGTCAACCACCGCACCCCGCTCCGTCAGGATGATGCCGCCGCGCACAAAGTATACAGCTCCGACCATGACAGCCGTCACCAGCAGCACGAAGCCGGCAAAGCCTTTGAGCATCTCCCAGAACGGCAGACTGAACAGATAGAAGCCGATATCCTTGCCGATGACCGGATCAACGGTTCCAACATTCACCCTGTTCGTGAACAGCAGAACCTCTTCCCAGCGCAGGGCGCCCCAGCTACCCGCAAGCAGTGCCAGCAGCAGACTGGCCAGCAGGGCCAGAGGCGTTACAAAACGAACGACATCATCTCTTTGCACGCGGATGGTGCCCCCCACCATGAAAATACCGCTGTAGGGGAAGTGGGCCCTGTTCGCATGTAATATATTGAACAGAAGCACGGCAAACAGAACCGCACCGAAGAACAGCCCTGCCCCCATCTTGGCGTACAGTGTTGTCGTAAAGACCGATGAGAAGCCGGTCTCAACGAAAAAGAGCCAATCGGCATAGAAATTGACCAGTGATGAAACAAAAGGCAGAATCACTGACACCAGAATCAGAATGAGAATAAACTTGTTTTTAAGCACCGCCGCCCCCCTTTTTACTGCTGATAGACGTCATCACTGTCGATACTGATCGGAGGAGCTGTCGGCTCTTTTCTTTTTCATATACCGGTAAAGGAGGTACCCTCCGCCTGCCAGAAGAATTATTTCGAACATGCCTATCCCTCCGCCGTCGCCCATACCGCCGGCAGCTCCGGCAGAGCCGCTGAACAGCATGCTTCCCAGCATGCCTCCCATCATTCCGCCGGCCATGCCCCTCATGAAACCGCCGCCGGCCGGCTGCTGGAAGGCGCCCGGCGCAGACGCAGCCTGCTGAGTTGGCTGGCTTGTCGGGGAGGTGGGGCTGGCCGGACGGGAATAGCTGCGGGACCCGCGGCTCCCCATGGAGCGGCTGCCGCCGATCCTGGCTTCGGCGTTGAGTTCCATTACGGTAATGCTCATGAACAGTACGGCTGCCATCACCGTTACAACGTTAACTAGCCTGCTTTTCATTGTGATCTCCTTGTATGTTGCGTTCCGGCGGAACCGGGGTTGATTGACTTATAATTGTGAAAAGCTCTTCACCCTTCACCCTTCACCCTTCTCTCTTCACTCTTCTCTCTTCACTCTTCACCTATTCACTGGTACCTTCCAGATGCGGCTGATGCAGTTTGACCGGCGTACCGCGCCTGAGTCTCAGGTTGAGCATCTCGACCAGCACCGAGAAGGCCATGGCGAAATAAATATATCCCTTGGGTATGTGCATATCAAAACCGTCACCGATCAGTGCCACGCCGATCAGGAGCAGAAAACTGAGCGCCAGCATCTTTATGGTCGGGTGCTTTTCCACGAAGGCGCTGATTTTCCCCGAGAACAGCATCATGAAGCCGACCGCGATGACGACCGCGGCAATCATTATTGCAAGCTGGCTGGCCATCCCGAGGGCGGTGATGATCGAATCAAGGGAAAAGACGATGTCCAGCAGCAGGATTTGCACAATAGCAGTTCCGAACGTAGTCCCGACATGGGCCGACGAGATCTCCTCCTTGCCCTCAAGCTTCTCGTGGATCTCCATCGTGCTTTTCCAGAGCAGAAAAATACCGCCTGAAATCAGGATCAGGTCGCGGCCGGAAATTTCGTTGCCCAGCACGGTAAACAGCGGTGAGGTGAGTCCCATCAGCCAGGTCAGTGAAAAGAGCAGTCCGATGCGGATAAACATTGCCAGCCCGAGTCCGACAAGCCGGGCCTTCTCCTGCTGATGGGGGGGAAGCTTGCTCGCCTGGATGGAGATGAAAATAATATTGTCGATGCCGAGTACGATTTCCAGTGCGCTCAGCGTCACCAGTGCCATCCAGACCTGCGGGTCAGTCAGCCATTCCATTGATTATATCCTCCTTTATTTCTTTCGGGCTTGCCAATCTGGTAAATAAAAAAGACCTTTACCCATGGCGTGTTTGTACGCATTGGATAAAGGTCTTGCTTGCGATCATATCGTTCCCGGCCCGAGTCTTTCGACTGTGTTGACGAACACGGAATCAGCCATGTCTCCGGCCGATAGCTACTCCCCTTCATTGAGCTGTAACCATAAATGAACTGTTCCGTATCTGTCAAGCAGTCATTTTATTTTCCGCCTCCATAGCTGTGCAGGCCGGAGAGGAACAGGTTGACCCCCAGGTAGCAGAAGATGGTGGCGGCAAAGCCGATCACGGAGAGCCATGCGGCACGCCTGCCAACCCACCCCTTGGTAATGCGGGCGTGCAGAAAGGCGGCATACACAAACCAGACGATCAGCGACCAGGTTTCTTTCGGGTCCCAGCTCCAATAGGTGCCCCAGGCATAGTTGGCCCAGGCGGCGCCGGTGATGATGCCGATCGTGAGCAGGGGAAAACCGACCATGATCGCCCGGTAGTTGAGATCATCCAGCACCCTGATGGGTGGGAACATGGACATCAGACCGCTGCCGGACGGCGCATCCCCGGACGCTTCGCTCCCCGCCCTGATCAGGTACATGATGGAGATGCCGCAGGCCACCGCGAAGGCGGCATAACCGAGGAAACAGGTGATGACGTGATACAGCAGCCAGTTGCTCTGCAGGGCGGGCACGAGCGGTTCGATGGAGTTGTTCATGCCGAGCTGGGCCCAGGCCATCCCGAGCAGGGCAAAGGGCATGACAAAGGCGCCGATCACCCGGTACTTGTACTTTATGTCAAGCAGGGCGTAGATCAGCACGATCGTCCAGGAGAAGAAGACCACCGATTCATACAGGTTGGAGAGCGGCGCGTGCCCCACCCCGATGTCGTAGGATTCCTTCCAGCGCAGGGCGATCGCCACGGTCTGGGCGAGCAGACCGCCATAGGCGACGGCGATTGCTGTTGTGCCTATAACCTTTGACCGGGCGGCGAGAAAAACGAAAAAAAGCAGCATTGAGGCCAGATAGGCGAAGGTGGTTATGTTGAAAAGGAGTGAACTGGTCATTGTTTTTTCTCCTTGGTGAGATCTGTTTTGAGCCGCTCGACAAGTGTCTCAAAGGCCTGCTGGAAGGCGCCCTGGTTCTTGCTGGCATTACCGCCGACGGTGACGGATCCTTTCTGGATGCGCACCCAGATGCGGCGGTGGGACAGGAAAAATGCGGCATAAATGCCGAACACCATCAGGAGGCAGCCCAGCCAGACGACCTCAACACCGGGATCCTTTGCTACCTGCAGGCCGGTGTACATACGCTCCTCGGCACCTTTGTAGTGTATCACCGGCCCACTGCCATGCTGCTGGGCGTGCTGGATGTTCAGTTCCGGATGATTGGCATACACAACGAAACTTTCCGTTTTCCCGTCGGGGGCATGCAGCTCTACCTGGGCAGCCGGCCCGGAAAGATCCTTGACGAAGGCGGAAACATCCTTCGTCGCCTCTATCACATGCATGCTGCTGCCATCAGGCAGATTCACCGAGGATTGTCCGGGAACGGTCAGTGAAACCGGATTTGTGCCATTCAGATTACTGACGGTGAAAAAGTAGTTGCCCGCATTTCCGTAGCTGGACTGGTAAAAGGTGATCCCCTTGTAGGTCAGCGGGTCGTTGACGATGACCCGGGTATTTGTAAAGCCCGGCACCGGCCTGCCGTTCTCCAGTACCGTCAGGATGCTCTTGAACTCCTTTGGGGCTCCGTTGGGATATTTGGCCACGCTGAACTGTTCGAGCCGCAGGGAAAAACCAAGGGCAAGCTCCTTTTCCGAGCGCAGCATGACCGAGGAAACAGTTTCTCCTTCGAGAATATTTACAAAACCCTTGTAGCCGAAAAGCGAGCCAACCAGGGCACCGATAAAGATGATGATGACGCTCAGGTGGACGAAATATACGGAGAGGCGGCACCAGGGCGTTTTCTGGGCGAAGAGGTGCCAGGCGCCATCTTTTTCCGACACGATCGGTTCTGCAAATTCCGCCTTCAGAAAGGCGGCAACCTGGTCCTTGACCGCTGCCGGAGCATTCGAACTCTTGATCGTGTCCAGATTGGCCAGAGACTTCTCCAAGCCGTCACTCAGCAGCGTTACCGGCTGGGTGATGGTCTTCCAGATGTGCGGCAGCCGCTTGAAGGAACAGGCGACCAGGTTGACGGCCAGCAGGTAAAGCAACAGGATGAACCACCACGAATGGTACATGTCGAAAAAGCCCAACGCCTTGTATAGCTTTAGTTTGGCAGGACTGATCTGGGCAAGGTATTCCTCTGGAGGTATCCCTTGAGGGATGACCGTCCCGATGATCGAGATGACCGCCAGTGAGATCAGCAGGAACATCGTCAGCTTCAGGGAGCAGAAAAAATCCCAGAGGGAATGCAGAAAATCGTTTTTCGGGGTTGTCACGGGTATATTCTCCTTGAAATTGGTACCGCCATCCCCGTACGTCCACGGGAGCGCCGAAGTGTCTCCGGGGTGGCAGCAGAATTGGTCCGGTAGTGCACGGCTGGATATAGATGGAGCCGGCCGGATTGATATTATTTATTCAGAGCCGATCAGGCGAGGTTTTGCGGAGGGACAAAAATAGAGAGGAAAACCTGGGGTGATGATCCGGCCGGTTCGCGAAAATGCTGGGTGACAATCACCGGGGCATAAACAAGGCGGAGACCCTGGCTTAGCGGGGCATGGCATGCGCAGCTGCAGAAGGACGTGTCGCAGCAGTCCGGACCCTGCCCGTCGGAACAGGGACAGCCGTCACAAGGTGCGGTGGTTGTTGAACTGCAGGCCGCCTTGTCCGGGAGCACGCCCCCGTCCTGGGTGGCGGCCTGAGCAAGGTTCGTTGCCGGCAGGGCCAGGTAGATGACGATCAGGACGGTACCGATGATATAGTTGTATGCGCGTGCGAAGTTCATGGATGGCTCAAAATAGACATAGCAGGTAATTTATGCAACCTGCCACAAAATGTCAACAGCGTTGGCCACCTCATCTG
>JBAVTM010000060.1:0-1859 GCA_049696195.1 Desulfuromonadaceae bacterium
GTCTCAATCAACTCACTGTAATTCTTGTATTTTTGCTCATAGGCTGCCCGACTGTCATCGTATTCCTTTTTTAGTGCCTCGAATTGAGTTTTCGAAACATTTTTCGGGTCATAGATCTGTTTCCTCAACAGCTCCATACGCTGCTCGATACCGCTCAATTCGGCTTCAAAAGCATCCAGCTCCTTGCGCCAGGTATCCCGGCTCTTGCCGCCATACAGTTCTTTTTCACCATCCGGAACGGCTGCTGACTTCTCAGCCGCTTTTTCTGCCTGCCTGGGTTCACTGTCGGGAAGCGCCGACGGCGCCACATCCTGCAGCAAATCTTCGCGCCGTTTCACCTTCTTTTGATACTTCTTCGGGACTCTGGAATAATCTTCGGTATAGTTGTAGGTACCGCTGTCGTCAACCCATGAATAGGTCTCGGCATATAGCGGTGTTGCCAGCAACAGGATAAACCCCAGACAGATATATGATTTCATAGAGCGCCTCATCTCCTAACCCGGAGGCCAGGCGAACCCACGCCCCGCCAGCAGATGAAAGTGAATGTGAAAAACAGACTGCCCCGCCCCCGCCCCGTTATTCTGCACAACCCGGAATCCGGAGTCGGCATACCCTTTCTCGAAGGCAATCTCACCGGCTTTCCTGAAGGCATAGCCGACCAGCGCATCGTCCCCTGCGATCATATCGAGGCAGTTGACGAAATGTTTTTTCGGCAGCAGCAGCAGGTGCAGCGGAGCCTGTGGGTTTAAATCTTCGATAACGAGCAGCTGCTCATCCTCGAACACCCGGGTTGACGGAATGTCACCGCGAATGATTTTACAGAAAATACAGTTTTCCATGCTTACTCCTTTTAATCTCTTACGATTTGAGTTGTCAAAAACAGATCAAAAAACCGGCCTCACGCGAAGCCGCGAAGAACGCGAAAAAAACGAGGATTTAAAAACTTAAAGTCTTTGGGGTAATACCATAAATCTTTTGCTTTTGACTTTCTTCGCGTCTCCGCGTCTTCGCGTGAAAATATTATCTTGGTTCCAGCTTGCCCTTTTCAGGTAGTTGCAGCAGTATCAAAAACTCACGATTTCCGTTCGCCCCGGTGATCGGCGACTCACACAGTCCTGCAACCGCCAAGCCCAGATCGGCTGCGGTCCGACGGACATCTTCGATAACTTTTTCATGGGCAGCGGGATCGCGTACGACCCCCCCCTTCCCTACTTCGCCCTTGCCGACCTCAAACTGCGGCTTGATCAGGGCAATGATCCGGCCACCCGGTTGTAACAGGGCGGCCGTAGCCGGAAGCACCTTGGACAGCGAAATGAACGACGCGTCAACCACCGCCAGTTCCGGCAGCTCGTCAAGCTGATCCGGCGTCACAGTGCGGATATTGGTCCTCTCCATGCTGACGACGCGTGGGTCCTGCTGCAGCTTCCAGGCCAGCTGGCCATAGCCGACGTCAATCGCAAAGACCTTGACCACTCCCGCCTGCAGCAGGCAATCGGTGAAGCCTCCGGTGGAGGAGCCGACGTCTACTGCGACCAGCCCAGAGGCATCGATGCCGAACTGGTCCAGCGCCCTGCGCAGCTTGAGCCCGCCCCGGCTGACATAGGGAAGGTTCTCCCCCCTGAGACGAATGTCGGCATCGGTTGCCACCTGCTGACCGGCCTTGTCAACCGTGTGATCACCCACGACGACCTGACCGGCCATGATCAAGGCGCGCGCCTTCTCAATCGAGGAGGCCAGATCACGTTCCAGCATCAGTTTGTCGAGGCGTTGTTTGGTCATAGTGATTTCGCTTTGGCAACAAGAGCAACAGTATATTTGGTATATGGAAACTGATGGAGCGGATGTCGAGTCACACAGGC
>JBAVTM010000061.1:0-2516 GCA_049696195.1 Desulfuromonadaceae bacterium
ACAAAATAATTCACACCAACTTTCATATTGTGTAGTCCCGCATAAATTTCACCGTATCCACATGCAACAAAAGGCCGGCGGATTACTCCGTCGGCCTTTTGCGCAACTCTTCAACTATTTCATCTTACTTCTTTTTGGGAGCTTTTTTAGCCGGTTTTAACGCATCGGTCTTGTCAGCGCCGGTCTGTTTCGGCGTTCCGGTTTCCCAGCGATTCAGATCGTGGGCGGTATTGTGGCACTCTGCACATTTGGTGAAGCGAGCGAGCATCCGTGCGGGGTGCGGCATACCGTGGCAATCCTGGCAGGTCGGGATCGTTTTGTGCTTGTCTTTATGACAGGTAACGCAGTTGACACCCTTATGCTTGGTATCGGTCTTGCTGTGCTGATCGAAGGCCTTCTTGTGGCATGAGGCACACAACTTGTTGGCGGTATCGGAAGGATACGCAACTACAGTCGGCATATGGGCCTGGTGGCAACGCTTGCAATCAGATGCGGTCATTTCGGAGCTGTGCGGCTTGTGGCACTGGGTACAGAGAGGAACCTTGCCATGCGTGTTGTGGCAGAAGCTGCAAGCCAAGGCGGAGTGCTTGCTCTTGACCTGCTTCAGTTTGACGATCTGCTGAGCATGGCATGTAACGCACTCATCGGTGAGGTTATTGGCCAGCTTGATAATTTTCGGAGTATGCGGATTATTGTGGCAGCGCAGACAGCCGGAAAGCTTGTAGTGCGGTTTGTCGCTGTGGCACTGGCTGCAGGCCGGGATGATTTTTTTAACCGTCGGTGGATGACCGGCATGGCAATCCTGACAGCTGACCTCTGTTTTGTGGGCGCCGCCATTGGCAGCAATTGCAGCCGGCGCTGCCGAGTGGCATTTGACACAATCGGAATTGCTCAGCACCGGCTTCGGATCAGCCGCTCCGGCAGCCAGCACCGTCATTCCCATCAGCAATGCCGATAGAGCGACAATTTTCAACGTAGTTAGCAACCTGTTCATCTGTTTCCCCCTGCTTCCGTGTGATGTGAACCAATCAATGCGTGAATGGCATCTCGAATATCATCAAAAATAAAACGAGCGGTGATACTGCCATCATTTAAATGGATCGTCAATAAAAAATGACCGCGTATACGTTATAAGCGACTGATTTACCTACTAAAAGACCATTGCAGTCCTTTATAACACAATCCAGCACGACTGCTATAACCGACCGGAATAAAACAGATTTACCGATACAACGAATGAAGCCGGCACACACCAAACCCGGCTGTTATTTCACATCAACATTCTTGATTCCATCAGGCCGCCAGCTTGGCGGAATTACATGGTTCCCTGCACTATCCTTGTCCTTTACCAGACTTCCGAAGGTCACCGCCATACTGCCGAACCGATCATTTATCTTGTCCATGGCCTGAGTCGCAAACAGCTTTTTCCTCTCGTCCTCGAAGAGCGGCAGTTGCTCCGCCTGGTGTTTCAGGTTGGATAGACTTATCCCCAGGAGCCTGACGGGCTGTTCCAGTTCGACAGTCGTGAGGATTGACAGGGCCGCTTTGTAGATATCATCACTCTGATTGATATAGTTCTTTAGCGTCGTCTGTTTCCCCCAACTGGAGAAAAAATCCGCATACCTGACGTACAAATGGACCGTCTTCCCTGAGACGCTGTACTTCCTCGCCCGGCTCCCGACCATTTCCGAGAGCTGCAACAGGAAGCGCCTGATCTCGGCCGGATCGTCGATATCCTGCTCCAGGGTTCGCGAATGCCCGACCGACTTCACCCCGTCTTCCTCACCAAACCGGACCACCGGAGAGCGGTCTATTCCCTGCCCCATCTGCTTGAGCCGTGAACCGATGATGCCGAACCTGCGCATCAGGCGTGCTTCGTCGCACCGTCCCAGCTCCCCACAGGTATAGATCGACATCATGTTGAGATGCCGTTCCATCTTCCTGCCGATGCCGCAGAGTTCCTTGATCGGCATTCGCTCCAGAATCCGCGTAACATCTTCCGGTGCGATAATCGTCAGCCCGTCCGGCTTCTGCATGTCGCTGGCCAGCTTGGCCAGGAGTTTGTTGGGGGCGATGCCGATAGAGCAGGTGATACCGAAACTGTGTCTGATGCGGGCTTTGATCAGGTAGGCGATAGTTACGGCGCTGCCGAAGATTCCGAGGGAGTGGGTGACGTCCAGCCAGGACTCATCAATGGAAAATGCTTCCACCTCCGGTGTGTAGTCGCAAAATATCTCGTTAATCCTGGCAGAGGTATAGGTATACTTCCGGTTGTCGCCGACCACGACGATCAGCTCCGGGCAGACCCGCTTCCCTTCCCAGATTGCCATACCGGTCTTGACACCCTTGGCCCTGGCCTCATAGGAAGAGGTGGTGATCACCGTCCGACCGCCGCCGCCGACAACCGCTATCGGCTTCCCCCGGAGTTCAGGATTGGCCTGCTGCTCTACCGAGGCAAAAAATGCGTTCATGTCGATATGGAGAATGGTACGTTGATCCGGCATGATTATTCGGTG
>JBAVTM010000062.1:0-2425 GCA_049696195.1 Desulfuromonadaceae bacterium
GCTGTTTATTGAATAAGCAGCCGTTCCCTTTATTTTTTGGATTATTCTAACTCCTTGACGCTGTCGCCACTGCGGGTGTATCAATGTGAGAAAATTTTATACCGGCATCGGAAGCCCCGGAGGACGGGATGTTGAGCGGAAAACGGTTCAACATGCTTTAGGGAACGGACTGGGACAGGAAAAAGAAATAAGTAAAACCAAAAAGACAGAACGCCCTTCTTGTGTAAAATAATAGTCTAACTATTAACATGGAGGAATTGATATGACTCGATTTTCAGTCTTCGAAACGTCGTTTTCAGGTTGGAAAATTTCTTTTGGTAGATATTTTATACTTACGCTGATTCCCTTTGCGCTGTCTGGATGCGGGATGTTCAACATGAACATTGACACCATGCATAACCAGATATCCGATTCAAAAGAGACAATAACCAGAGCCTCTGAAAATATAACCATAAATGATTTGTCAGACGGCATTTTTGTCGGAATTGCACTTTCTGGAGGGGGCAGTAGGGCGGCAAACTTTTCCTCGGCTATTCTACTGGAGTTAAAGAAACTCGGAATATTAGATAAAGCAACCGCGATCTCTTCTGTTTCAGGAAGTTCCTTGCCTGCCGCATACTACGGCCTTTACCCTGAACGGTGGAACGATGTTAACGATATCCGCAAGCAGATGGCTAAAGACTACGAAATTCGCTGGATCGGACGATGGTTGCTTCCGCAAAACATTCTCTTGTATTGGAACACAAACTTTAATCGAAGCGACATTATGAAGGAGGTGTTGGACAGTAACCTTTATGACGGGAAAACCTTCGCCGATCTTGGAAAAGGTCAACCTCGCATCCTGATAAACTCGACCACGCTCTCTGGTGGGAAAACCTTCGTTTTCAGCAAAGAGCAGTTTGACGAACTGAACTCACGAATTGATACCTATCCGGTTTCAAATGCGGTGATGGCTTCCAGCGCTTTTCCCGGGGCATTTCATGATATGACCCTTTATGACTTCTCGATCAGCGACAATAAGCACTATAAACATGTTCTGGATGGCGGGCCTTCCGATAACCTGGGAATCACCACATTGCTAAACATAGTGAAGCCGCTTTATGACGCACCAGAACCCAAACAACCCAAAGGATGTTTTCTTTTCGTTGTTGATTCGAATCCCTATCCAAAATACCCGAAGCATATCCATGAGGCAGACACGCGAAGTCCCATTGATTTCATTTTTGATACAAATGTGGCTGCCGCATCGGATTCCCTTTTAACGGTCCGCCGCCTTGATTTACTGTATAGGTTGAACATAGATGCCAGGACGCCTGATATTGAACCTTTCAAGAGAAATAATACGGAAAATGAAAAAGTTGAACTGGATAATGGCAAGGAAATAGAATGCGCCGTCTGGCATCTGAGCTTGCAACGTTTACTCGCGCATGATTTTGCAAGTAGAAAGATCGAAGATGATGACAATCTCAAGGGTAAATTGAGAGAAAACGTTGATCAGGTTGCAAGCGTCGTCAATTCCATACCGACACGGTACAAGTTGACCGGTAGAGACCCCAACGGCAATATAGAACTAAATGCGGATACACTACAGGACTATCTTTTTAAGGCAGCTGATTACCTGGTTAATGACGACAATGACAACGGTGGATTAATCAGGGATCAGGTATGTGCCTGGTTTAAACAGAAGGGTATGCAAGGGACACTATGCGATACGGAAACAAAATAAAAACACAGGTGGAATGAGGGGCAACGGTTAAACGCCACGGGGATATTACGGAGGAACCATGCCTATTGCCGGCAGCCCGAAAAAACTTGCGCAGGATATTGCGGAAGGATATTTAATGCTGTCTCCGCCGCTGTTGAAGAACCACACTCCGGCTGATCTTAAAACCATTGTCGTCAACATCGGCATTGTTGCCCGCGAACTGCGTCAGGTGGTGATTCCGCTGGATGATGTCATGACCATCAAGGCGCGGAATATGAAACTTTCCCGGCTTCATCAAGCCGAGATGGTAATCCAGGCTTTTTGCAAGAAGCACAAGTATCCCCTTTGAACAGTGCTTTTCCACCGCTTTACTCCCGCCAGTTGATGCCCGCCTCTTTCCTCGTCGGCAGCCTGTGATACGCATATTCGGATAGCCTATCATCAGTGCCCCGCAGAAGGCTTGCCCTTCAGGCAAGGCAAGGAGTTCCTGTAACTGAGGACTCTGGGCCGCCGCCATCATAAAGAACCCCGCCCAACAGGCGCCGAAGACAAAAACGCGAGACAGATTTATTTTAAATTAAATCATGGATGTCCCGCATTATCTCAGCGGCGAGTCTGGCCTCAGGTCAAGAAGGACAACCTAACCGTTCAATTTTTTGTACAGATGGTCAACAACTTTGCAGTGCTCCTCCTGAGGGCTGAATAGAATGATTTCAGCAT
>JBAVTM010000063.1:0-4579 GCA_049696195.1 Desulfuromonadaceae bacterium
TCAATCGGCTTTACGACCCGTTTGGCAAGATGGGCGATCTGGCCGCAGTCGAAGAGCAGCGCTCTCCCCATGGGACGGATCCTCACGAAGAGGAGCGGGTCGTCCAGCAGCCCTCCGAAAAAAGCCGGTTCGATATAGCGAAAAGGCAGGCGACGTTTCATAGGGACCTTGCTGATTCTGTCTGCGTATGCTCCGGTTTTACTCCGTTTTTCAAACTGCGCACCCGCTGTATGGTGTAACGGGAGGTCAACGATCGTCACTACCACCCGCACCTGCCATCGGAAAGGTCCTGATGGGAACATGCACGGCGCCGTGCGGGGTCAGCCGGCTCTGAAACAGGATGATTTCCCGTACCGGAAACGGGAGTTTCAGTTTTTGCGGCATGGCGAGAAATGCATCAACCTCCCTGGCCGCCGGAAATTTGAGCCGGGCCAGGGTGATATGCGGAGAAAAGGGGCGTTCCTCCTGGGGGATGCCGCAGGTCAGCACGGCCCGATGAACCCCGGCGGCAAGGCGCATCAGGCCCGGATGCGGCTCAAATCCTGCCCATAACACGCGGGGGCGGTGGCGGTTGGGGAAGCAGCCGGTCCCTGAAAAGCAGAGATGAAACGGCGTCGTGTGTATGAGTGCGAGTCTCTCACTCAGCTCTCCTGCTCCGTTTTCTTCAACCTCCCCCAGAAAGGCCAGGGTCAGATGGAGCTGTTCCGTCGGCACCCAGCGGGCACCGGGGACATCAACCCTGAGCCTGGCCAGGGCGGTCTTGAGATCATCGGGCGGTTCTATGGCAATAAAGAGTCTCATGGGATGCCTCAGGGCATACGCCGCTTATTCCGGGTAAAGCACCTGCCGGCCGCGATGGAGAAACCAGCGGTCCAGCACGACATGGCGGGAAAACCAACGGCTTGAGAGCAGTCTGGCTCCGAGATAACGCGAAATGAGGGAGGATAGCGGCGAAGATGGCATTTCCGTGCAGCCGCGGCCGAAATGGCCGGCCAGCCGTTCCGCATACGGCTCCAACCTGTCGCGGCGGTAGTTGCCGTCAGCCGCGATGATCGTATCAGCGGCCAGCAGGGCTGACTCAACCGCGGGGAGAATACCTTCGCCACTCTGCGGGTGGGAAAGTCCGGCTGCGTCTCCTGTCAGCAGCGCACCGTCACCCACGCAACTGCGCCCACCCCGGCGATCATACAACAAATAGGCGTGCCCCCGGAACCTGCCGCTAAAGCCTGCCGGCACATCCCCACGCGTCTCGAGAAACCTGCAAAAGTCGCTCGTGTGACGGCCAAGATGGCGACTGTCCCTGCGCCCCAGACCGATATTGAGAAAGCTCCCTTTCCGGAACAGCCAGCCGTACCCCTTCATGTCCCGGCAGAAAAAAAGTTCCGGCGTGTCCGGCTGAACCCGGCACAGCCGTTCCTCTTCCGGGCTCATGGCGTATTCTGCCGACTGGGCAGCAATAACCTCCTCACGGCCGATCCTTGCCCCCAACCGGCGGGCCACCGGACAGTAATGGCCGCCGGCGCCGACGAGCATCCGCGCCCGGATGCGCCCGTTCACGATCCAGCAGCCGTCTTTCCGCTCCAGCGTTGCCACCGCTTCACCCAGCGCCTGCCGCACTCCGCTGCGCTGCAGGAGGTAGTGGTCGAATTCGGAGCGCCGGATGCCGTAGCTGACGGTTATGCCATAGCTGGTAACGAGTCCGGAGCCGTCGATGAGGCCGGTACGGAAGCTGCTAATCTCCTGAAGTACCCGCCCCTGGCGGTATTCCTCTCCGTCAATCCCCAGCGTTTGCAGCACGGCCGGCGTTATCCACCCCGCACACGGCTTCTGCCGCGGGAACACTTCCCTGTCCATCAGCAGCACATCAAGTCCGCCCTGCTTCAACCGCCCGGCACAGGTCGATCCTGCCGGGCCGCCGCCGACAACGAGTACGTCACAGGAATCCATCAGGACTCACCGGCAGGGGTCGTAAGATCGGAGCGTGTCCAGGGGATCAGGTTGTTGGCGGGACGCGTGAAGACGACCTGGAACAGTTGCAGGGTGCCGATACCGAAATTGGTGATACAGCCGGACAGGTAGAGCCGCCAGGCCCGGACAAAGCATTCATCAAACATCTCCTGTATCCGGTTGTGGTGAAGTTCAAAGCGCTGAAGCCAATGCTCCGCCGTTTTTGCATAGTGCAGCCGCAGGTTTTCAACGTCCAGGACCGTGAATCCCCACGGCTCCAGAACTGCCATCATTTCCCTGAGCGTCGGGGGGTAGCTGCCGGGGAAAATCCGCTTCAGAAACCAGGAACTCATGGGTGTCGCCCTGTTCTGCCCGATCGTGTGAATCAGCCCGAACCCGTTCTCCGTCAGGCTCCGGTCGATTACCCTGCCGAGCTCCTGATAATGGTCGGGCCCCACATGCTCCAGCATACCCACGGAGACGAACGCATCATATCTGCCGGAAATGTTGCGATAATCGTCCTCGACATACTCCACCTGCCCGGCAAGCCCCTCGGTTCGGGCCCGTTGCCGCGCATACACGATCTGCTCGTGGGAAATGTTGAAAGCCCTGACCGTGACCCCGTACCTCCTCGCCATGTGACGGGCCAGTGCGCCCCAGCCGCACCCCGCATCCACCACGGTCTGCCCCGCCCGCAGGCGGAGTTTGCGGCAGACCAGATCCATCTTGGCGATCTGTGCGTCTTCCAGTGTGGCGCCCTGGTCAGGAAAATAGGCGCAGGTATAGAGCATTTCCTCGTCCAGCCAGAGCTGATAGAAATCGTTTCCGATATCGTAGTGGTGATGGATATTCTGACGTGATCCCGAAAGGGAGTTCAGCTTTGGCTGGTTGCGGCGGTACGCGGCGGGGTCGGAAACCTCTTTGAACCTGGGCGTTCTGGCCATGGCCCGATAGACGGTTTCCAGAAACGCAACCAGCCCACCCTCTATCTCGATCCGGCCTGCGCTGTAGTCGTCACCGAAGTTGAGAAGAGGATTGACCAATAGCCGCCGCAGAGCTACCCGGTCGCGGATCAGCATGCCGACTGCAGGTGTGGAACCGCCTCCCGCAAACTCCTTTCCATCCCACAGAATCACCCGCAAGTCCGGATCACCAATTGATTTCAGGAATGTGCGCACCATCCACGTGTCGATGCCGTTAACCCTGGCATTACTGTTCTCTTTTCCGTTCCTGCAATGGAACGGCAGGGAGAATGCCTTCGTATCGGGAATATTCATGATCTATATCCTTTGGCCACGATCAATATTCTGGAATTGTACAAGCAGACAGCCATTAGTCAAGCGGGCCACGATGTGCACCATCCGGCTCAGATGCCGGATTCTGTTTTTTCGTCGGCCTTCCCGGACTCATTTCCAGAAACGGCGGCCAAGACAATCCGGAAATATGTGGTACTATTTGGGCAGAAATCATATCGGCATCGATGCTGCCGCATCGGCACAAATGCTCTGCCTGCTGCAGGGGCGATCGGAGGAAGCGATGAAAGAAGCGATGTTTTACGAACGGGAAGGAGACAAGGTACGCTGCCGGCTCTGCCGTTTCGGCTGCCTGATCAGCGATGGCGGCCGCGGCATCTGCGCCGTCCGCGAAAATCGCGGCGGTGTCCTCTACAGCCTCGTGTATGGTAAACTCTGCGCGGAACATGTGGACCCGATCGAAAAAAAACCGCTCTTCCACGTCATGCCGGGGAGCAGTTCCTATTCCATTGCCACGGTGGGATGCAACTTCCACTGCCGCCATTGCCAGAACTATACGATCTCCCAGGTCAGGCCCGGCGATCCTGTCACGGGTACACAGCGGACGCCGCTTGAAATTGTGCAGCGGGCAAAGGATACCAACTGCCGTTCGATCGCCTACACCTACACCGAGCCGACCATCTTCTTCGAGTTTGCCTATGATACGGCCCGCCTTGCCCGCGAAGCGGGTTTGCGCAACATTTTTGTCACGAACGGCTACATCAGCAAGGAGGCGCTGACGACGATCGCCCCCGTTCTTGATGCGGCCAATATCGACCTGAAAGGTTTTTCCGAGGGATTCTACCGCGATATCGTCCACGCCAAGCTGTCCGAAGTGCTCGACTCGATCATTGAATATCGCAAACAGGGGATCTGGATCGAGATCACCACCCTGATCATCCCGGGTCTGAACGATTCGGATGCCGAACTGCAGGGAATCGCCTCGTTCATTGTCACCAATCTGGGGGTTGATACCCCCTGGCACGTAACCGGATTCTACCCCACCTACAAACTGACCGACCGCCCTCCGACCCCGATCGCCACCCTGCGCCGGGCACGCAACATCGGCCGCGACGCGGGGCTGCACTATGTATATGAGGGGAATGTACCCGGAGAAGGGGGGGAGAACACCCGGTGTCCTTCCTGTTCGGCCCTGCTGATAAACCGCTACGGTTTCGCCATCGGCACCAACAGGATCCAGGACGGGACCTGTCCCGACTGCGGCGTCACCATTGCCGGCATCGGCATGTGACAGCGCAGCATAATCGTGCAGAAGCTGACTAGCGGGACCAGGAGACCCTGACCGGACCGACGGCATGGCTCCACGTAAACTGCAGATC
>JBAVTM010000064.1:0-19305 GCA_049696195.1 Desulfuromonadaceae bacterium
GGGCAGTTACAGCCGACCATCGGCACCCCGGTGGAGGTCCCGCACCCCAAAATAGTGATTTTCATGCCGGCCAACTTTCTAATGTTTTGCCCGAAAATAGCAGAATCGGAGCAGGCAGGCAAGGTGGATTTAGGGGTGGTTTTTTCAGGAAAGAGAACGCCTTAACGCGCTAGATCGATCAACAGGGCGATATTCAGCCCGATAACAATCAACCCCACGGTCCAGAGCACGATCGCTCCGTAGGGCTTGTTGGCATACCCCCCCATGACCTTTTTCGACGAGGTCAATAGGATCAGCGGGATAATGGTCAGCGGGAGCTGCAGTGACAGGGCGACCTGGCTCCAGAGGATCCCCTTGAACGGATCCGACAGCAGCATGATCGCCGCCAGCGCGCCCAGTAGCGTAATTGACAATCCGATGCGGGAATGGGGATCGTTGATGTCGAACGGTTCGATAAAGATGCCGGCAAAAACGCTGCCGCCCGCCATGGCGGCGGTGACGGATGATGACAGCCCGGCGAAGAGCAGTCCCAGCGCAAAGACGGTCGCCGAGGCCCGTCCGAAGATCGGCTCCAGCGTCATGGTGACCTGCGGCAGCTCGTTGACGACGATGCCGTTTTTATAGAATACCGCGGCGGCCATGATGATCATGGCGCTGTTGATGGCCCAGCCGACCCCCATCCCGGTCAACGTATCCAGAAATTCATATTTGAGCTGTTTTTGAATGACGTCGTCACCCTGCGCGTTCCACTGGCGGCTCTGGATGACCTCCGAATGGAGGAAGATGTTGTGCGGCATGACGACAGCGCCCAATACCCCCATGATGACGGTCAGCGACCCGACCGGGAATGTCGGTGTTACCCAGCCGGTCAGTGTCTGGACCCATGATACGTCGGCCAGCCATATTTCAAAGATGAATGCCATCCCGATCAGCGAGACAAAGCCCATGATCCATTTCTCAAGCCTCTGGTAGTTCTTGGAAAAGAGCATCCAGGCCGAAAAAGCTGCCGCTAAAACCGCGCCGATGGCCAGCGGCAGTCCGGTCAGCATGTTGAGGCCGATCGCTGCTCCCAGCAGCTCCGCCAGGGCGGTGGCAACGCAGGCGACCATTGCGCTGCCGAGCATCAGCACCCGCAGCCACGGCTTGAAAAATTTCGAAGCCGCCTCCGAGAGGCAGAGTCCGGTGACGATCCCGAGGTGGGCGGCGTTGTGCTGGACGATGATCAGGATGACCGTCGAAAGGGTCACGACCCAGAGCAGTTTATAGCCGAATTGCGAACCGGCGGCCACGTTGGTGACCCAGTTGCCCGGGTCGATGAAACCGACCGTGACAAAGAAGCCGGGGCCGATGTAGCGGAACAGTTCCATTGAAGCGAGGCGCGACGCCTGCTTGCCGATATGGGAGAGCCAGTTCATGGTTTGGGTCCGACCTTGTGGCGCTGACGGGTCATGGCAAATCGGCGCCAAGGGCGGATGTAATGCTCTCCTGCATGTCATCGATGTACTGCCGCGAATAGTTCACGTAGTTGCCGGCCGACTTCTTCAGCCAGGCCACCTCGTCCGGGGTCAGGTCGCGCTTGTATTTTGCCGGTGCGCCGATCCAGAGGGTGTGGGGCGGAATGACGGTCCCTTCTGTCACCAGCGCTCGCGCTCCCACCAGCGCACCTTCCCCGACGACCGCATGATCCATCACCATCGCCTGCATTCCGATGAAACAGCCGTTCTGCAGGGTGCAGCCGTGCAGGGTTACGCTGTGGCCGATTGTGACGTCGTCGCCGATGATCAGCGGCGCGCCGGGATCGTCGGCATGTTTCTTGTGGGTGACGTGCAGCATGGAGAGGTCCTGCACGTTGCTGCGGGCGCCGATGCGGATGTGATTGACGTCGCCGCGGACAACACAGTTGTACCAGACGCTCGATTGCGCCCCCATCCGGACATCACCGATGATCACGGCGGTTTCGGCGACAAAGGCGGTCGGGTCGATGGTGGGGTGGATGCCTTGAAAAGCTTTGATCATGATGGAAGTACCTCAAAAAAAAGTTGTTGCAGAAGGTCGAAGTATAACCGCTCGACAATGACTTGGCAATCGCTCTGTTTCCACGGGAACGGAAGATTAAACTACTTGTTGCCGCGCGCTATTTTTGCTATGTTGCAAAGTCAATTTATAAGCGACAAGGGGATGCTAATACGATGAAATTCACCAAGATGCAGGGCGCCGGAAATGACTATGTCTATGTGAACTGTTTTGAGGAGACGGTGGATGACCCCCGGCAGACTGCGATACAGGTTTCAAACCGCAATTTCGGGATCGGCTCGGATGGATTGATCCTGATCATGCCGTCGGAGGTGGCCGATGTGAAGATGCGGATGTTCAATTCCGACGGTTCCGAGTCGGAGATGTGCGGCAACGGCATCCGCTGTGTCGCCAAATATGCCTATGATCACGGCATCGTCTCCAGGACCGAAATCACCGCCGAGACCGGTGCCGGCATTTTGACGCTGCAGCTCGTTCCCGGAGCCGACGGAAAGATCGCGAAGGTACGGGTCAACATGGGGCCGCCCCGCCTGACGCGCGCCGAGATACCGATGACCGGTGACCCCGGCGCACAGGTGGTCGCCGAAGAGCTGACCGTTCTGGACCGCACCTTCAAAATCACCTGCGCTTCGATGGGCAACCCGCACTGTGTCATCTTTGTCGATGACGTCGCCAATTTCCCGGTCGCGACCTATGGCCCGCTGATTGAAAACAACGAGCTGTTTCCGCGCCGCACCAACGTTGAGTTCATCCAGATCATTTCACGGACCGAGATTCGTCAGCGCACCTGGGAGAGGGGCGCCGGTGAAACTCTGGCCTGCGGCACCGGTTCCAGCGCCGTGACGGCAGCCTGCGTGCTGAACGGCCTGACGGAGAAAACGATTCTCAACCACCTCTCTGGCGGCGATCTTGAAATGGAATGGGCCGATGACGGCAACATCTACATGACCGGCCCGGCGGTAGAGGTGTTCAGCGGAGAGATAGAGAATCAATTTTGAATTTTGAATGTTTAAATTATGAATTAAATTCAAAATTAAAAATCCAAAATTCATAATTTTATTTTGCAGGTCTTATGCCGCGTGCCATTGCCATCATAAATATCCTTCTGGGAATCGTCTTCATCGCCCTGCTGGCGGGGATCGTCACAGAGCGCCTGTCGGACCGCCTCGGTGGAACGTTTCTGCCCAAAGGGGCCACGACTGCAGGCGCGCCCGCATCCGCACCAGCGCGTACCGAAGATCTCTCCTTTTACGCCCCGATCCTGACGGGGGGGCTGTTCGGCAAGGCGGCGACAGGCCCGCTTACGCCGATCACAAACGCCACGGCGGCGGCACAGGCCGCTCCGGCCACCGCACCGGCCGAACTGATGCTCCTCGGCACGGCCGTCGGGTCCTTCCGTGAAACCTTCGCCCTGGTGCGCCACATGACAAAACAGGAAGAACGGGTGTTCCGACTGGGGGATATGGTCTTTGATGCCGGACGTTTGGCAGAGGTCGGCAAGGAACGGGCCTTTATCGTCATCAACAACAAGAAGGTCGAACTGCTGACCCCCATGGCGCCGCTGCCATCACCCCAGGCCGGACAGGCGGCATCCGGGAATCCTCATGCGGTCACGGCGGTGGCCAGCACCGGAGCGGGCAGTTATGTCATCGATCAGCGGGCCCTCAATGCCGCACTGGATAATCCGGCCCAGGCGATGAGTGATGCCCGCCTGCTCCCGAGCCAGAAAGACGGCAAGGTCGAGGGGTTCAAGGCCTCCGAGGTAAAACCGAATGGCGTTTTTTCAATGATCGGCATAAAAAACGGCGACATACTGCTGCGGCTGAACGATTTTCCGATGGATTCGCCGGACAAGGCGCTGCAGTCCTTCATCGCCTTGAAGGGGCAGAACCGGTTGAAGCTCGACATTATCCGCGACGGGCAGCCGCAGACGTTCAATTACGATATACGGTAGGAAATGCCACTTTTGCACTCTGGCGGCGTAAGTCTTCACACCCGCGCGTCAACGTAGCGCTGCTACGCTTCCTTGCATGTGTTCGACAGCCTTGCCAGAGCACAAAATTGGCATTCCGATGGTAGATTCGCCAAGATGACTTATTGCTGGAGGCATGCGTGAAACGACAAAGTCTGAATATAATCCCTCTCCTGTTGCTGGTACTACTGCTGGCTTCGCCGGTTCTGGCCGCCGGAAGCAAGGGGGTCGTGCTGAATTTCAACGAGGTGGATATCTCCACGATGGTGAAGTTCATCAGTGACCTGACCGGCAAAAACTTCATCCTCGACGATCGGGTCAAGGGGAAGATATCGGTGTACTCCCCCTCCAAGCTCTCGATCGAAGAGGCGTATAACGTCTTTACCTCCGTACTGGAGCTGAAGGGTTTTACCGTCGTGCAGAGCGGCAGGGTCGCCAAGATAGTCCCGTCTGCGGTAGCCAAGCAATCGGGCTTCAAGCTGCTGCCGCAGGGTGAGCAGGCTCCGGTCAACGAGAACTATGTTGCCCAGGTGACCAAGCTGGAATATATCACCCCACAGGAAGCGGTGACGTTTCTGCAGCCGATGGTTTCGAAAGATGGTCATCTCTCGGCCTTTGGCCCCGGCAATCTGCTCCTGATGGTTGATTCGTCCATAAATATCCGCAAACTGCATGGCATTCTGCAGACGATCGACACCGAGCGCACCCGCGAAGGGCTTGAGATCATCTACCTCAAAAACGCCTCGGCCGATAGTGCGGCGAAAATCGTACAACAGTGGCTGAGCGGCTCCGACGGCAAATCCGGAGCCCCGCCCGCTGCGTCCACTGCGTCCGCGGGGGGGAGCACGACAAGCGTGCTGGCGGATCAGCGTCTGAATGCCCTGCTGGTTTTCGGCAACGAAACAACCAAGAATGCGATTCGCGAGCTGGTCGCCAAGCTTGATGTCACCCCTCCTGAAGCAAGCAGCAAGGTCAACGTCTATTACCTCGAAAACACCGATGCGACCGAGATGGCCAAGGTTCTGGATGGCGTCGTCAAGGGGATCTCCGCCCAGACAACCGCCGCGCCTGGCGCCGCCGCACCGCAGGCATCACCCTTCGACAGCGGCAAAGTAACCATCACTCCCGACAAAGCTTCCAATTCGCTCGTTATCATGGCCTCCCCCACCGATTACAGCAACCTGATACAGGTCATAAAAAAACTGGACCGCCGCAGCAAACAGGTCTTCGTCCAGGTACTGATTGCCGAAGTATCACTCGACAAATCGAGCGAACTTGGCCTGCAAACGGGACTAATCGGTGGAGGCAACCCTACCAGCAACCTCACGGTCGCCGGTATGTACGATCCGCTCGGCACGCTTGGCACACTCGGCACCGCTCTTGGTGGTCTTACCGCCACCATAGGCACGCCATCAGGTCTCACCGCCAGTCCGCTCAATATAACCGCCGTGCTCAAGGCGCTCGATAAAAAAGGGCTGCTGAATATTCTCTCCACCCCAAACATCCTGACTTCCGACAACAAGGAGGCGGAGATCAACGTCGGCGAAAACGTCCCCTTCCAGGGATCATCGACCGTCACGACCGGCTTCCAGACGACCTCCGTCGAGCGCAAGGATATCGGCATCAATCTGAAGATCAAGCCCCAGATCAGCGAAGGTGATTATATCCGCATGGATATCAACCAGGAAATATCGGCGGTAAAGGACAGCAAAGGACAGGCGATCGACCTGATAACGACCAAACGCTCGGCCAAGACCAGCGTTGTGGTAAAGGACAAGGAAACGGTAGCGATCGGCGGTCTGATCCAGGACTCCGAAGAGGAAACGGTCAGCAAGGTGCCGTTTCTGGGCGATGTTCCGCTGTTGGGATGGCTGTTCAAGACCAAATCAAAAACGCGCAAGAAAACGAATCTGATGATCCTGCTGACACCGCACATCGTCAAGGATGCCGCCGATCTGGCGGAGATGACGCAAATCCAGCGCCAGTCGTTCGGTGAAGCGGCCAAAAAGAACGAAGTGGTGGATGTTCAGAAAGAGATTTCAGGCAAATGAGCGCCGACACCGTGAGCATTCCCGACCAGTTGGCAGCGGTTGCCGGCAAACTGGGGATAGGTTGTCAGCTTGAAATCAAGACGGATGACGTCGATTCCGGACTTCTGAGCCGCCTCCCCCTGACGTTCGCACGCGCCAACTCCATTCTGCCGCTCTGCGAAGTTGACGGCGTGGTCAGGGTCGCCGTTTCCAGCGCCGCCGGACTGCTGCAGCTTGACGAACTCCGCCTGCTGTACGGCACGCAGATCGAAGCGGTACTGGTGCCGGCGCCGCTGCTGGCGGATGCCATCAACCATGCCTACGCCGGTGTGTCAGGAACGGCCCGCGAAGTGCTGCAGGAGCTGCAGGGGGAAGACCTCTCCACCGTTGCCACCGAACTGAACAACCCCACGGACCTGCTGGATCTGTCCGATGAAGCGCCGGTGATCCGCCTGCTGAACTCGATACTCTCGGAAGCGGTCAAGGAGCGGGTCAGCGACGTCCATATCGAACCGTACGAACGGGATCTTCTGGTGCGCTTCCGCATCGACGGCATCCTCTACGAAAAACTCTCCCCCCCCAAAATTATCCAGGACGCCCTGGTGTCGCGCATCAAGATCATGTCCGGCCTCAACATCGCCGAGAAGCGCCTGCCGCAGGACGGCCGCATCCGTGTGCTGGTCGGCGGCCGCGATGTCGATATCCGCGTCTCGATCATCCCGACCTACTATGGCGAGCGTGCCGTGCTCCGTCTGCTGGACAAGAAGAAGGGGATCCTCTCGCTTGCCGATATCGGCCTGGGGGAACATGGCGTACGTACCCTGGAGCGAATGCTGACCCGGACGAGCGGCATCATCCTCGTGACCGGCCCGACCGGCAGCGGTAAATCGACGACACTCTACGCCGCGTTGAACAAGGTCAATTCCAGCGAAAAAAACATCATCACGATCGAAGATCCGATCGAGTACCAGATCAAGGGGATCGGCCAGATCCAGGTCAACCCGAAGATCGAGCTGACCTTCGCCGGGGGGCTCCGCTCGATCCTGCGCCAGGACCCTGACATCATCATGGTCGGTGAGATCCGCGACGCCGAAACGGCCGAAATCGCCATCCAGGCAAGCCTGACCGGGCACCTGGTGCTCTCGACGCTGCATACCAACGATGCTGCCACCGCCGTGACCCGCCTCGTGGATATGGGGATCGAACCGTTCATGATCGCCTCCTCCCTGTCGGCCGTTGTCGCCCAGCGCCTGGTGCGGGTGATCTGCCCCCATTGCCGCGAAGAGTATCGTCCGGTGGAGCAGTACGCCGGTGTAACCCTCCCCGACAAACTGTATCGCGGTCGGGGGTGTGATGCCTGCTTCGGTCTCGGTACCCTGGGGAGGACCGCCATCTATGAAATCATGCCGATCGATCAGGAGCTCTGCTCGATGATCATTCGCCGCTCGCACGCCGGGGAGATCAAGGAATACGCCGTTGCGCACGGCATGAAGACCCTGCGCGATGACGGCATTGCCCGGGCCGCCGCCGGAATTACCACGATCGAAGAGGTCCTGCGCGTTACCCAGGACGATTATGCCGACGTTCCGCTATAAAGCCTACACCCCCACCGGTTCTTCGGTCTCCGGCTCCGTCGAGGCCGATTCCGAACGGCAGGCGATGCAGCAGCTCAAAGGGAAGGGTTTGCTGCCGCGCGAGGTGGTCGAAGAGGGGGGCGCCGGTGGCCGCGCCGGATCGTTCTCCTTTCGCCGGGGTGTCCCGACCGATCAGCTGTCGCTCTTCACCCGTCGCCTCGCCACGCTGGTGGCGTCATCCGTGCCGCTTTTCGAAGCGATGGGGTCGCTCTGCGAGCAGGAGGAAAGCGGACTGCTGCGTCAGGCGCTGGTCCGGGTAAAGGAGCGCATCGCCGAAGGGGCCTCCCTGTCGCGGGGACTGGCTGCCGAGCCGGACATCTTCGGCGAAAGCTATGTCAGCATGGTGGCGGCCGGAGAGGCGGGCGGCGCTCTCGATGCGGTACTGGAGAAACTGGCCGACTTTCTGGAAGAACAGGAGCAGGTGCGGAGCAAGGTCACCTCCGCCCTGGCCTATCCGATCCTGATGGTATTCGTGGGAGGGGGGGTGATGCTCTTCCTGCTGACGGTCGTCATCCCCCGCATCGTAACCATATTTGAAGACAGCAAAGCCGCCCTGCCGCTGATCACGATCATCCTGATCAAAGTAAGCCATTTCCTGCAGGGGTACTGGTGGATTCCCACCGCCCTGATCATCGCCTCGGTTCCCCTCTATCGCAAAGCCATGAAGCGTGACGATCTGCGTCTGAAACGCGACACCCTGCTGCTCCGCCTGCCGCTGGCGGGGGGAATGCTGCAGCGCCTGATACTTTCCCGCTTCGCCCGGGTTCTGGGGCTGCTCCTTTCCAGCGGGGTGCCGATCATGCGGGCCCTCGAGATCACCGGGGAGGTCGTTGTCAACCGGGTCTACCGCTCGTATCTGCGCGGCGTGATGGAAGAGGTCGCCCAGGGGGGGAGTCTCTCGGGAAGCCTGAAGAAGAGCCCGCTTTTCCCCCCGCTGCTGGTGCATCTGACCGGGGTCGGAGAGAAGAGCGGCAATCTGGAAGGTATGCTGGTCAAGGCAGGCGTTGCCTATGAGCGGGAGTTCAGCACGCGTCTGACCCGCCTGATGGGGCTGATGGAGCCGCTGCTGGTTCTGGCAATGGGTGTTGCGGTCGGCATCGTGGTACTGGCGGTGCTGCTGCCGATTTTCGAGTTAAATCAGTTGATAAAGTAGGAGGATCCCATGGATTTTACCAGGATGCTGCACAAATTCACTGTTGTTCCCTCCCTTACCGGCGAACTGGCCGCACTGCAGCGGGTGGCGTACAACCTCTGGTGGTGTTGGGAGCCGGATGCTACCGCTCTCTTCCGCCGGCTGGATCCGGATCTCTGGAAATCGACCCGCCACAACCCGGTCGAAATGCTCGGCATTCTGCAACAGACAACGCTGGAGACGCTCAAGAGCGACGAAGGCTTCATGGCGCATCTCAAGCTGGTGGATGAGAAGCTGAACGACTATCTTCAGGCGAAAACCTGGTTTCAAAAAACAAGCGACGGCGCTTCGAGCATGAAGATCGCCTACTTCTCGATGGAGTACGGCCTGCATGAATCGCTGCCGGTATACTCCGGCGGTCTCGGCATTCTGGCCGGAGACCATCTCAAGTCGGCGTCCGATCTGGGGCTGCCGCTGGTCGGAGTCGGCCTGCTCTACCGGCAGGGGTATTTCCGCCAGTACCTCAACAACGAAGGGTGGCAGCAGGAGTATTATCCCGAAAACGACTTTTACAACCTCCCGTTGACTCTTGAACGTGACGAAGCCGGAGCCCCCCTGGTGTTCGAACTGGAGTTCGGACCGCGCCGGTTCAAGGTGCACATCTGGCGGGTCCAGGTCGGCCGGGTACCGCTCTATCTGCTCGATACCAACCTGGAGGAAAACAGCCCCGAGGACCGCCTGATTACGGCCCAGCTCTATTTCGGCGACAAAGAGATGCGCATGATCCAGGAGATACTCCTCGGCATCGGCGGCATCCGCGCCCTGCGCCTGTTGGGGGTCATCCCCAACGTCTGCCATATGAACGAGGGGCATGCCGCTTTCCTGGCTCTGGAACGCATCCGCCTGCTGATGGAGAAGCGTGGCATCCGTTTCAATGAGGCCCGCGAAATTGTCAGTGCCGGCAACATTTTTACGACTCATACCCCGGTTGAAGCCGGCATCGACCACTTTGCACCGGAACTGCTGGACATCTTTTTTTCCGGCTATTTCAAGACGCTCGGAATCAGCCATGATGAATTCATCGGCCTGGGGCGCCAGAACCCGAAAAACCGGCAGGAGACGTTCTGCATGGCGGTGCTGGCGCTGAAGCTGGCCGGGCACGCCAACGGCGTCAGCCAGCTGCATGGCGAAGTATCGCGCAGCATGTGGAAGAACCTCTGGCCGGAACTGCCGGTGGAACAGCTGCCGCTCTCCTCGATCACCAACGGCATCCACACCCGCACCTGGATGTCGAACCATATGGCCAGCCTGCTGATACGCTATCTTGGGACCCGCTGGCTGGAAGATCCGACCGACCATGCCGTCTGGCGCCGGGTCGCCAGGATCCCGGATGCCGAGCTGTGGCGCACCCGGCTGAGCTGCCGCGAAAAGCTGGTGGACTTCGCCCGCAAAAGGCTCAAGGAGCAGCTGATCAAGGTCGGCGCGACGACCAAGGAGATCGCCACTGCCGAAGAGGTTCTCGACCCCGAGGCGCTGACGATCGGCTTTGCCCGCCGTTTCGCGACCTACAAGCGCGGCACCCTGCTGTTGCGCGATCTGGATCGTCTGGCCCTCCTCCTCAACAACCCGGCAATGCCGGTACAGTTCATCTTTGCCGGCAAGGCCCATCCCCAGGACCAGGAGGGGAAGGAGCTGATCAGACAGATCGTACAGACGTCCCATCTGGAGCGGTTCCGCCACCGGATCGTCTTTATCGAGGATTACGACATGGAGGTCGCCCGCCATCTGGTGCAGGGGGTCGATGTCTGGCTCAATACGCCGCTCAGGCCGATGGAGGCGAGCGGTACCAGCGGCATGAAGGTCGCCTTCAACGGTGGCCTCAACCTGAGTGTTCTGGACGGCTGGTGGTGCGAAGGGTACCAGGGTAACAACGGCTGGGCAATCGGCAAGGGTGAGGTCTACGAGGATATCGAATACCAGAACCAGGTCGAAGGACGTGCCCTGTACGATCTGCTGGAAAAGGAGGTCATCCCCCATTTCTACGAACAGGGGAGCGACGGCGTTCCGCGCTCATGGATCGCCACGATGAAAGCCTCCATGCAGAGCCTCTGTCCGGTTTTTTCCACCGACCGTATGGTGCAGGAGTATGCCGGCCACTCCTACATCCCGTCGTATACGCAGTGGAAGCGGCTGGTCGAGGACGATATGGCGCTGGCGCTCGATCTGGCACGGTGGAAAGTAAGCCTGTTCAAGGCGTGGCCGCAGATTCGCATCGAGCAGGCCGAGGCGCAGGCGGCGGATTCCGTTGCGGTCGGCAGCCTGGTTCCTGTTTCCGCCCGGATAGCGATGGGGGATATTCCCGTTGAGCACGTATCGGTGGAGGGATATTTCGGGGTGCTGGATTCGACCGGCAACATTCAGGGGGGTGAGACGGTGAAGCTGGAAATGAAGAGCGACCTCGGGGGAGGGCTCTATCAATTCAGCGGCGACTTTGAATGTCGATTCTGCGGCCGGCACGGCTTCATGCTGCGGATAATCCCGCACCACCCGATTCTCGGCACCATTTATGAGCCGGGATATTTGATCTGGGGATAACGGAGCATGCCGGTTGCACGCGTATTGCCGGGTAACGGGCTTTTCTGGGAATGATTTTGTGTATGTGAGGGGGACCGATGCAGATCAAGTTTGGTACCGATGGATGGCGGGGAGTTATTGCCCGTGATTTCACCTTTGAAAACCTGTCACGGGTGGCTCAGGCCACCATGGATTATCTGAATCGTGAAGGTTTGGGGGATAAGGGGCTGGTGATCGGCTACGACCGCCGTTTCATGTCCCGCGATTTTGCCCGGCGGGTGGCGGAGATTGCAGCCGGCAACGGAATCCGGGTACGATTGACGGAGGATTACACCCCGACCCCGGCGGTGTCGTGGGCCGTGCGCGAGACCGGATCCGGCGCCGGGGTGATGATCACCGCCAGCCATAATCCCCCCGAGTATAACGGTTTCAAGCTCAAGGAGGCTTTTGGCGGTTCCGCCCTTCCTGCCACAACCAGGATTCTTGAGGAAATCGTGGCATACAACCTGGAGAACGACCGACGGGTGGTATCGACTCCCTATGACGAAGCTCTGAAAAAGGGGACAATCGCGCTTTTTGATCCCTGTGAAGGATATTTCCATCAGCTCAGTCGATACGTCGACCTTGATCTGATCACTAAAGCCGGGATCAGAGCGGTGGTCGATCCGATGTACGGAGCCGGCTGCGGTTTTATACCGCGCCTCCTGCCGGGGGTTGATGAAATCCACACCATTGAAAATCCCTCGTTCGGGGGGCTGCCGCCCGAACCGATCGGTCAGAACCTGCAGGAATTATCCTCCCTGCTCAAAAGCGGGGCATACAGGGTCGGCCTGGCTCTGGACGGCGATGCCGACCGGATCGGCGCGGTCGATGAAAACGGGGACTTCTTCTCTTCCCACTGCATCTTCACCGTTATCCTGCGTCACCTGATCGAATACAAGGGGTTGACCGGCGCGGTGGTTAAAACGGTTTCGACGACCCGCATGGTGGACCTGCTGGCCGAAAAATTCGGGCTGGAACTCTTTGAGACACCGATCGGTTTCAAGCATATCTGCGAGCTGATGCTGGAACGGGATATTCTGATCGGTGGTGAAGAGTCGGGGGGGCTGGGGGTGAAGGGGCATATCCCGGAGCGGGACGGAATACTGCTCGGGCTCCTGCTGCTGGAGGCGGTCGCGGTCAGCGGCAAGGGGCTGCGGCAACTGCTTGATGAGACGATGGACGATATCGGGCATTTCTATTATCAACGGATCGATCGCCGTATCGAAGATGCCGCCAAAGAGCAGCTGATCGCAAAACTGCGCTCTCACCCTCCGACAGCGATTGACGGTCAGCCGGTAGCCTCCACCAATTTCAGCGACGGTTTCAAATTCATCTTCGAGAGCGGCGACTGGCTGCTGATCCGTCCGTCCGGAACCGAACCGGTTCTGCGCCTGTACAGTGAGGCTGGAACGCCGGACCAGGTCGAGCGTTTCCTGCGTCAGGCGGTACTTATCGCCGGCTGCTGAAAGAGTCCGATATACGGTGGTTACACGGACAGGGAGCTTGCAATGAAGCGGATGGCGGCAATAATATTTTCGGTTATGGCGCTTGTAAGCATGGTCGCCTGCGGAAAAAATGACGCTGAAAAAGGTGCCGGCCAGGCTTCCAAACCACCGGTGGCTGTTGAGGTGAGGCAGGCGGCGTATGCCGGCATGTCGGACGGCATTGAGGTGACCGGAAGTCTGGAACCGAAATTTTCGGTGGATGTGAAGACTCAGATACCGGGGCTGGTCAGGCAGGTCATGGTTTCGGAATGGGTCCACGTACGGAAGGGGCAGCCGCTGGTTCGCATTGATGTTGCCGAAACCGAGGCTCAGGTAAAACGCGCCGAGGCCGGGGTCGTTTCTGCCAAGGCAAACCTGGTTCAGGCGCAGGTGGCGGTCAACCGCGCTGAACGTGAGTTGGCCCGTATCATTAAACTGAAGGAAGCCGGTCTGGCAACGCAGCAGACCCTTGATGACGCCCGCAGCGAAGCCGAAGCCGCCAAAGCGAGGGTCGGGGTGGCAGCGGCACAGATTCATGTTGCTGAAGAAGAGCTGCGTCAAGGGGTAGCCCGCCAGGCAAAAGGGCTGGTTGTCGCGCCGATCGACGGCGTGATTGCCCTGCGTGAAGTTAATGTTGGCGATCTGGCCAGCGATGCTGCCGTTGCCAAGCCGATTTTCCGGATCGTAGACAATCGATTGCTCAACCTGACCGTGACCGTTTCGTCGGTTGATTCCGCCCGGGTCAAGATCGGGCAGCCGCTGGAATTTACGGTCGATTCACAGCCCGGCCGCACGTTTACCGGTAACGTCATGTATATCAACCCGGAACTTTCCTCGGCGGATCGTTCCCTGAAAATTATCGCCGAGGTCCGCAATGTCCCTGAAAGTCTTAAGGGGGGTCTCTTTGCCAAAGGGCGCATCGTAACCGGGAGCCGCTCACGCGTGTTGCAGGTGCCGCGCAGCGCGGTCGGCGTTTTTGATCTCCAGGCAAAAAAAGGAAGTCTGTTCATTGTCGAAAACGGGCACGCTCGCAAGAGGGAGATACTGAGCGGCGCCGTTACCGGAGATATGATCGAGATTGCTTCGGGGCTCAAGCCTGGTGAACAGTATGTGGTCCGTGGCGGGTCCAACCTGAACGACGGCGACAAGGTTGCCGTTGTTGCCGCGAAATAACCGCCGGGAAACACAGGAATGATTCTCTCCAACACCTCCATCAAGCGTCCCATCTTCGCCACGGTCATGATTCTGGCCCTGGTCATACTCGGCATCTTTTCCTATCGCCGACTTTCGGTCGAGATGTTCCCCAATGTCGAGTTTCCGATCGTCTCGGTGGTCACTACTTTTGCGGGCGCTTCTCCGGAAACGGTCGAACGGGAAGTCTCCAAGCGCATCGAAGAGGCGGTCAACCAGATTGCCGGGGTCAAACATGTCTTTTCCACCTCGCGCGAGGGGGTCTCGACGGTTGTTGTCGAATTCCGTCTGGAGGAGAAGGTCAACGATGCGGCCCAGGAGGTACGGGCCAGAATCTCCTCCGTACGGGGAACCCTGCCCGAGGCGATCGACGAACCGATCATCCAGAAGCTGGACTTTAACGCCGCACCGATTGCCGCGCTGGCGGTCGAGTCCACGACATTGTCGCCGCGTGAACTGACGACACTGGTGGAGAAGAAGGTCAAGAGGCGTTTCGAGAGTGTTGCCGGAGTCGGCAAGGTGGATATGGTCGGCGGGCAGAAGCGCGAGGTCAATGTCGATCTCGATCCCGCCCGGCTGGATGCGCTTAAGCTGGGGGTTAACGATGTTGTCGCCGGCATCCGCTCCGAAAACACCAACACTCCGCTGGGGCGGATAACTCGCGGGACCGCAGAATATCCGCTGCGGATAGAGGGGAAGCCGGAGCGGGCCGAACAGTATCGGCAGATGACGGTGATCCAGAGGAACGGCCGCCCGATCCGGCTTGGCGAGGTGGCCAGGATAAGTGACGGCATCGAGGAGAAACGCCGGCTGGCGCTGGTGAACGGCAAGCCTGCCATCGGCCTTGATATTTACAAGCAGTCAGGCGGCAATCAGGTAGAGCTTGTTGATACGGTCAAGAAGGTAATGCTCAAGGTGCAGAAGGAGCTGCCGCCGGGAGTCACCCTTTCACTGGTGCGCGACGGCTCGATCATGACCCGCGAGTCGCTGGCCGACGTCAAGGAAACGCTCCTCATCGGCGGCCTCCTGACGGTGCTGATCGTATTCTGCTTCATAAACTCCTGGCGCTCTACCGTCATTACCGGCGTAACGTTGCCGATTTCGGTCATCTCCTCGTTCATCGTCATGAACGCGCTCGGCATGACGCTCAACGTCATGACTCTGATGGCCCTTTCCCTGGCGATCGGCATGCTGATCGATGACGCCATCGTGGTGCGGGAAAATATCGTCCGCCATCTGGAGATGGGCAAGGACCATATGGAAGCGGCCCGATTCGGTACGTCGGAGATCGGGCTGGCGGTCTTCGCCACCTCAATGTCGATAATTGCGGTGTTCATCCCGGTGGCGTTCATGAAGGGGATCGTCGGACGTTTTTTCTACCAGTTCGGCATCAGTGTCGCCTTTGCCGTGCTGGTTTCGCTGTTTGTCTCGTTTACGCTCGATCCGATGCTCTCCTCCCGCTGGCACGACCCCTCGATTCACCTGCAGGGGGAGCGCCGGGGAATTGCCCGCTATCTGGAAACCTTCAATAACTGGTTTGACAGAACCGCCGACAAATACCGGGGCGCGATCGCCTGGGCTCTGGATCACCGCAAGAGTGTCATGGCGCTGGCCTTCGCCTCCTTTGTCGCCGGGCTGATGATATTCGGCACGCTGGAGTCATCATTCATGGCGCCTGAGGACAAGGGGGAGTTTCAGGTCTCGTTCAAGACCTCCCCGGACGCTTCGTTTGCTGAAACCGAAGACCGCATGAATGCGGTACTGGCTGCCGTTAAGGCGGCGCCGGAGGTTGATCACACCTATGCCACGATCGGCGCCGGTGACAGTGGCACGGTGCGCGACGGTCTGCTGTACGTAAAGCTCAAGGAACGAAAGTCGCGGGCCAAGAACCAGTTTCTGCTGCAGCGGGAAGTGCGGGGGCGCTTGCAGAAGGTAGCGGGAATTACCTTCTCGATCGAGGAGGTCGGTCAGATCGGGGGGGCGCAGAAACCGCTCAACGTCAACCTCAAGGGGGACGATCTGACTATTCTTAAAGGGCTCGGAGCGCGATTGAAAGAGGAGCTTTACAAGGTGCCGGGGATCGTCGACCTCTCGATGACTCTGGAGAATGACATTCCGGAATACCGCATGCGGATTGATCGGGACAAGGCACTGTCGGCCGGAGTTTCCACGGCTGATATCGTCGGCGCGATCAGCCGTATGGTGGGGGGAGAGGCGATCTCGACTTTTGAGGATGAGGATGGCGATGCGGTTAATCTGCGTGTGCGCCTTCCGGAGCATCTCAGGCAGAATGCGGCACAGGTTCTGGATCTGAAGGTGTCGGTGCCGGACGGGGGTGGCGGAGTCAAGCTGATGCCGCTCTCCAGTCTGACCAGCACTGTCGTCTCCGCGTCGCCGACCGAGATAAACCGGCGCGATCTTGCCCGTCAGGTAACCGTCAGCGCCAATCTCGACCGGTTGCCGATCGGCACGGCGGCCAAGTACGTCGAGGCCGCCTCCAGGCGGATCGATATGCCCCCCGGTTATTCGGTCAACCTGTCGGGTGAGGCTGAAGACATGGCCGAATCGTTCGGCTACATGGGGGAATCGCTGCTGCTTGCGGTGCTCTTCGTATACCTGATCCTGGCCGCCCAGTTTGAATCGCTTTTCGAACCGCTCGCCATCATGCTCTCGCTGCCGCTCTCCATCGTCGGCATGGCCGGGATGCTCAAGCTGACCGGTGACACGGTCAACATCATGTCGCTGATCGGCCTGATCATGCTGATGGGGCTGGTGACCAAGAATGCCATCCTGCTGGTCGATTATGCCAAGGTGCTCCAGCGGCGGGACGGCATGGGGCGCCGTGAGGCGGTCATTCTGGCAGGACGGACCCGGCTGCGTCCGATCATCATGACGACGCTGGCGATGATCTTCGGCATGATGCCGCTCTTTCTGGCGCTCGGCGCCGGCGCCGAGATGCGCGCCCCGATGGCCCGGGCCGTGGTCGGCGGACTCCTCACCTCCACCCTGCTGACGCTGCTGGTGGTGCCGGTCATGTACACGTTGATGGACGATCTGGGGAGCTGGCTGAAACGGAGATGGCGGGGGCATAATGCCTGATTCTCCGGTGATTCTCTTCGATTCATTCGGTGGCAGCAGCTTTGCCTCTTCATGGCGTTTCGGCGGCTATGTCGAGACAGTTGTCGCGGTTGACCACGGCGAAATTGCCGAAGTCCTGAACCGGGTAGAACAGGCCGCTTCGGACGGTCTGTACGCAGCCGGTTTCGTTTCCTATGAAGCGGCTTCCGCGATTAATCCGGATCTCCCCCCCTCTCCGCCCGTTGAAGGGCTGCCGCTTGTCTGGTTTGCCCTCTTTCGGGAGCGATACAGCGTCGAAGGGGGCGCCGGGCTTGCGCCCTCTGCTGCCGATGTCGTGCTGAAACCTCTGAAAACCGTTGAACAATATGCCGCAGATATTGAGTGCATCCGCGACTATATTGCCGCCGGTGATTGTTATCAGGTCAATCACACCTTCCCGCTGCGGGGGGCCTTCGAGGGAGATCTGCGTGAGCTGTACCCGCGGATCGGCGCCGCCCAACGGGCACCCTTCTGCGCGTTCCTCGACACCGGCCGATTCGCCATCCTCTCGGCTTCTCCGGAGCTGTTCTTTTCGCTGCAGGATGGGATCATTACCACCCGGCCGATGAAGGGAACCGCCCGCCGCGGGCGCTGGGCCGAGGAGGATCTGGCGGCGGTCGAACAGTTACGGAACAGCCCGAAGGAAAGGGCCGAGAACCTGATGATCGTAGACCTGTTGCGCAATGATCTCGGCATTGTTGCCGAAACCGGTTCCGTGACTGTAGATGCCCTGTTCGAGGTGGAAACATATCCGACCGTCCACCAGATGACCTCCACCGTTTCGGCACACCTCCGTCCGGGTACAAGTCTGACGGACATCTTTCAGGCCCTGTTTCCGTGCGGGTCGGTAACCGGCGCCCCCAAGCGGCGCAGCATGGAAATTATCGCCGAGCTCGAAAACGCGCCGCGCGGGGTCTACTGCGGGGCGATCGGATGCGTTGCTCCCGGCGGCGAGGCGCTTTTTTCCGTCGCCATCCGTACCCTGATCTTTGATGCGCAAACCAACAGCCTGACGATGGGGGTTGGGAGCGCCGTTACCTGGGATTCGGCCGCGTCGTCTGAATATGCGGAATGTCTGGGAAAAGCGGCATTTATCAGTCGGCAGCACGATGATTTCCGGCTGTTTGAATCGTTGCGGCTGGAGAACGGTACGTACACGCTTCTGGAGCGCCACGTGGCCCGGCTGACAGCTTCTGCAGGGTACTTCGGCTTTTTGTGTGATCAGGAAAAGGTGCGGCACGCCCTTTCAGCCCATGCCGCACAAGCGCCCGGGCTTTGCAAGGTGCGCCTTTTTCTGGCGGCCGATGGCAGCATCGAGGTCTCTTCAGAAACGCTGCTGGAGAGCAGTGCTGCATTACGTGTTGCCGTCAGTACAATCAGGGTCGATTCCGGTGACCGCATGCGGTACCACAAGACGACCCGTCGCGAGCTGCTCGATACAGCCCGATCGAACCGCCCCGACTGCGACGAGGTGCTGCTGCTCAACGAACATGGCCAGCTGACCGAGGGTAGCTATCACACGCTGGTGGTAAAACTGGACGGTCAATGTGTGACGCCGACACTGGACTGCGGCCTGCTGCCGGGAGTGCTGCGGAGAGAACTGCTTGAAAGCGGCGAAATAGTGGAGCAGGTACTGTATCTCGGTGATCTTGAACGGGCGGATGAGCTCTGGCTGATCAACTCGGTGCGCGGGTGGAGGCGGTGTGTCGTACTATGAAAGGAGGCGCGCGGTAATGAAAATAGCGGTGATAATTCTTGTTGCTCTCATGCCAGCACTCTGTGCTGCCGAAACCCGCGTGCTGACACTTGACCAGGCGATCGCCATTGCGATGGAGAAAAACCGCGATATCGAAAAGGCGCGGGAGTACGCACAGTATGTCCAGGGGAAATATGTAGAGGAGCGTGCTGCCGCACTGCCGCAATTGTCTCTGAACGGAACGGTGCTGGTCACTAAGGATGAAAGCCAGAAAATAGCCGGAACCCCCGCCCAGCGTCAGATTGGCCGCATGGTCGATCTGACCCTCTCGCAGCCGCTCTACACCTGGGGCAAATTGAGTGCAGGCATTCGGGCCGCTGAAGTCGGGCTGAAAACCGC
>JBAVTM010000065.1:0-9048 GCA_049696195.1 Desulfuromonadaceae bacterium
GTTCCAGGCCGGCGCCGGAACCTCGCACAACATGAACGCCAACGAGGTGCTGGCCAACCGCGCGCTGGAGCTTCTGGGGCGCCGGCGGGGCGATTTTTCCACCCTCCATCCCAATGACCACGTCAACATGGCCCAATCCACCAACGATGTCATCCCGACCGCGATCCGTCTCGCTTCGCTGGAGATGCTGGATCCGCTGCTGGAGGTGCTTGAAGGGCTGGAACTGGCACTGGCCGCCAAGGCGGAGGAGTTCGACCATGTCCTCAAGTCGGGGCGCACCCACCTGCAGGATGCCGTACCGATCCGCATGGGGCAAGAGTTCGGCGCCTATGCCGCCGCGATCCGCACAAACCGCGAGGGGCTGGAGGGATGTATCCCGGCGCTGCTGGAGCTGGGGATCGGCGGCACCGCCGTCGGCACCGGCCTGAACGCGGAACCGGCCTACATCACGGCGATGATCGAAGAGCTGACCGTCGCCACCGGGTTCCCGCTGATCGCTTCCCCCGATCTGTTCGAGGCGATGCAGAACATGGACCCGTTTCTGGCGCTCTCGTCGGCGCTGCGACGCACGGCGGTCAACCTCGGGCGGATCGCCAACGACCTGCGCCTGCTGGCTTCGGGCCCCCGCACCGGCCTCGACGAAATCCGCCTTCCCCCGATCCAGCCCGGCTCATCGATCATGCCGGGGAAGATCAACCCCTCCATGGCCGAGATGACCAACATGGTCTGCTTTCAGGTCATCGGCTGCGATCAGGCGATCATGCTCGCGGCCCAGGCGGGGCAGCTGGAACTGAATGTGATGATGCCGCTGATCTCCTGGAACCTGACTTTTTCCATGGAAATACTCAAGAATTGCGTGCAGAAATTCACCGAATCCTGTATAAAAGGAATAGAGGCTAATGAAGCCCGCTGTCGTCACTACCTGGAGGATTCCCTCGGCCTGGTGACGGTGCTGGCGCCGTACATCGGCTACAACGCCTCGGCGGCAATCGCCAAGGAATCGGTCACCAGCGGCCGGAGCATCCGTGAGATCGTGCTGGAACAGGAGCTGATGGCAGAGGAAGATCTGAACAAGGTCATGCAGCCGGAACACCTGACCGAACCGGGGCTGCCGAAATAAAAACCCCTCCCCGCCCCTCCCCTTGTCAAGGGAGGGAGGAGGTTGAACACCACATACAAAGGAGAGTAACGCATGAAAGAAGAAGTTCTGAAGGTTCTTGAGCAGATTCGTCCCGGTCTGCAGGCGGATGGCGGCGATGTGGAACTGGTTGAAATCACCGAAGACGGTATCGTCAAGGTTCGTCTGAAAGGCGCCTGCGGCAGTTGCCCGATGTCCACCATGACCCTGAAAATGGGGATCGAACGCGCGATGAAGGCTCAAATCCCGGGAGTTGTGGAAGTCGTTCAGGTCTGATCCGCACACCGAAATAATATGTGACAAACGCTCCTTCAGGTAATCTGACAGGAGCGTTTGTATTGGAGGAAGATAGGTGTCAACTTCAACAATTCGTCCCGGCCGCTACCGGCATTACAAGGGTAACGAGTACGAAGTGATCGGCATCGCCCGCCACAGCGAGACCGAAGAGGAGATGGTGGTCTATCGCACACTGTACGGCGACGACTCGCTGTGGGTCAGGCCGCTCGGTATGTTTGTCGAGAAGGTGTCGGTAGAAGGGAGGGTGGTGCCAAGATTCGAATGGGTGGGAGAGGTGTGAACCGGTACAGGTTTATTCCTGACCATCCGATGTACGGTTGATGTCAATAATGGTGTCGATATTTCAGCCTCTTTCCGATGCCTGGAAAAATCAATCCGAGAGAGCCGTTCGGCAGAAGGCTAATCCATATTCTGCAGATTATCCAGGATGTTGCTGGTAATAATCTGTTTGTGGGAATAGAAGATGGAAGGTTCCGGCGTTATCAGTCCTAACACGAAGTACTCCGCATCAACCGGCGGGGTAATGAAGCCGACAACCCGGCATTTATCGAAATCCATATCAATCCATAACAGTTTGCCCGCATCGGGTGCAATCCTTTCCAACTGTTCTACCGAACAGATCAACTCGGCGCCCGCCGCTTCGAAACCCTGCCCCGGAATCCTCCCTCTGCTGGCGATAATAAATCCCTGCGAATCGGCTACGAACGCGGCCTCGGCCCGTGTCAGACTCATGCACCAGGCGATGCACTCTTCCCAGCTTGAAAAATGCCGGCGGTGGGCCTCGCCCGTCGCCGCCAGGAGTTCCGGAACGGAATCAACGGGAACTGCAGGTGGCCCTGAAACCGTGCGTGAGGCTGATCCCTTCAACAATCGCAGGTACCGCGGTGCCTCCCCCGGAATCGGCATTTCCCGGGCGGTGCCCGCTGCTGATGGAAACAGGGAATTAAGGATCTGCTGCGCCTGCTTCAGATCATATGAGTTCGCGTTGCGGTCTTTCATCTGTCGCTCCTGTCACACCACCCAGACTCTGGATGATGCCTTTGATCTCCGTGACCAACAACTGGAACCTGACGGCTTCCGGAGAGTAGTGCCCCGGCAGGAAGGCTACCGGCAATCCCTTCTCGCTGGCGACACTGAAGACGTCCGCTCGCGGAAGATAGTTCTCCAGTACTCCGCTCAAAGATTCCCAGACCGTTTTCATGATGTTGAATGATACATCCTTCTTCAACTGAACCATGGTGGCGAGGATGCCCAATAACTCCAGATTCGGGTTCTCGTTTTCCTTTACGTGCATCACTACCCGCAAGGTCTGCGAGATCGACCGCAGTGCCAGTGATTCGGCCTGCAGCGGCAGCAGGACGAAGTTGCTGACGGACAAGGCAGCCCTGGTGGTCATCCCCAGACCGGAAGGGGTGTCGATAATGATGTAGCGGAAACTTTTTTCCACCGAGGCGATTATCTCGCGCAGTGTTGTCGACGAATGGAGCATCTCTTCATAGATGCCCACATCCAGCGGATCCAGACGCCCTCGCGGCAAGAGCGAAAGAGTCGGGAGTTTTGTCGGCATGATGACTTCGTCGATTGCCAGACTGTCCATCATGCATTCGGCAAGTCCCCTCCATTCGGTGTCGCTCTGCGCAAGAGAAAAACCGATCGCGCCTAAGGGGTCGACATCAATCAGCAGGGTGTTGTCTCCGCTTTCAGCCAATGCAACGGCAAGGTTCAGCGCTACCGTGGTCTTGCCGGCTCCCCCCTTTGAACTAACAATGGAAAGAATATGTGCCATATCGTCTCTCCGATCTCATTTATAGTACTTCCGTGAATCTCCGAACCTCCGGTATGAGTTCGGATATCTTATGCTTGATCACACCCAGTTTGCCCTCCGGACCGAACGATACCGCCACGAAAAACTGTTTGTTCAAGTCGGTCATCTGGGCAAACAGCGATCCTGTCTCCCCATGCAGGTAAGCGGAAAGCACCAGCCCCATCTCCGATTCCGTCGAGATCGCGCAGGCTGCGGAAAGCCAGGCGAGTGCCTTCGGCATGATTCGGTCCACCTGTACTTGAACCGCATCGGCCATATGATATGTCAGCAGTTTTCCATCCGTGTCTGCAATAAACGAATAGCGGTAGCCGGGGAGGAGAACCAGTCCCGTTAACAGTTTGCCCTTTTCAATCTCATCTGCCGATTCACCCCCCTGCGGCCTTGAGATGGAGGCAGTCGAAGGTCCAATCCGGTGCCCGGTGCCCGGAAGCAATTCGTCCAGATCGAATAACAGGCTCGCATCAACCGATACAATTTCATCTTCGGCCTGCATCGAAAGCAGCGGGGTCCCCGCCATGGAAACAATGGCAGCGCTCATATACGTCTTGAAGCATGAACGTAATACGGAAGGGGAGATCAGGCATTCCTCCGCCAGCAGGGCCCCAAGACCCGTTGTTTTGCTCAGGGAACGGTAATTCCGAAGAACCTGATTGGCGCCCCTGAGCTTATCCCTGGAGACGAGGCCGACCCGTTCCAGGACGGAGCTGAAATTTTCGGCCTGACCGTTGCTGACCGCCCAGGCGACACGACCATCGTGCATGACGATCACGCCGACCTGTTCACCCGCCAGTTCGGCGCGCAGCATGCCGCTCCACTTCGACCCCGCGGCATTTTTCAGGGAATCGACAACGGCGGGTTTTCCACTGGAGTTCATCATATCGTTTCCCATTGACGACAACCCGATAATCAAACGGCCGCTTGTTTTTTGGTCACGACAAATTCGCCGTACTGGTCGCCGACCTCGATCCCTTTGGTCTGTTGGCAGAGATAGGTATCCATTCCGTCGGGATACGGGTCGGCATAGGTCAAGTCAAAGAATGCCTGGCATAATCCCTGGAGCATATAGGCGCGCAACCCTTCTCCGCCGCTGTCGGCCTCGTAATAATCATTGGCGCGGATAACCATCCGCTCACCCGCCTTGAGCTGCACAATCCCCGATTTAGCCCATCCCCAGGCGGTGAAGGCCGCAAATGCTCCCCGCAGGATATCCTTCTCCCCCTCTGTTACCATCGGGAGGACCACATCGTTGAAGGCATCAGACGTTATGATGCCGCATCCGGTATGGTATCCGCATTCATAGGCTGCCCTGACGAGTCCGCCCGCTACCTTTGCTTTCCTGTCAGGCGGCGCCGCAGCCATGAGCCTTTCTGAAAATGTATTTAACAGGGAGGCGGGGAGCTGGTTCACCAGAACATCATATTCCGGTATCAAGCCGTTCTCATCTCCCTGAATTGTGATTTTGGCAAGGGACTTTACGACGGTGTCGCGCATAACGGTCATAGCATTGCTCCTTCTATTTCATGATAACGTAACGATGAATGTACCTTCGGTTCCGGTGGCCGCCATGCTTTTCGTTTCAATTACCGTATAGCTTTTTACCGGTTTATTGAACGTTACCGCGAACAGGGCGGCAATGTAACCGCAGGTGAAGTGATTTATCGGTTTGGAATGGGCACCCCATTTTTTAATCCACCCTTCATCGATATGCGACCGTATCAGGCAGACCTCGCCACCTTTTTCGGTGCCGGCCACCTTCATCTTACCCAGGCCGTAGACGGAGTAATACTCCCTCCCGACGGTGCATCTCTGCAGTGGAGTGGTCTGCCCGTTCTTGCGTACGTAGTCGTCGAGGACCGCCCACATGCTCTCTTCAACGACATCCATGAGCAATTGCGGCCCGCCGATGTCGCCAAACTCTTCCGCCAGTTTTGTAATCAACGCAAGATAGTGATGGGAATGCATCACCACGGCATGACCGTTTATATAGTGGCGGAAGGTTTCATTATCCAAACTAAAGTCCAGTTTCAGTGACATTAATCGGTACCCCCTAGAATAGTAGGACAAGCTCTTCAAAGAATTTTTTGGTTTTGTGTCTGATAATCCCGAGTTTCGAAGCGTCAGGGGCAATAACCGCGGCAATGGCGTCTCCGACAGGCCTGCACATGATTACCGCCTTTCCGTATTCGATAAACATGTCCTGGAACAGGCTCACTTTCAACTCACTCCCCATCTCCTCGATAGCATTGATTGCATGGGCCAGGGACGCACCAAGTTCATCGATGTTGACCCTGCTGCTGTTACCGGCGGATTCAATTACGAATCCATCCCTTCCGACCACAACAACCGCGTCTATTCCTGGAATCATCAATAAATCATTCAACACCGTAGTTGAATCACGTTGATTCGTTTCCATTTCACTGCTCCTTTCTTCCGGTTTGTCCTCGATGGCTGTGTTTAATTTTAAAATGGTTCCTTTTTTAACATCCGAACTTCGTTGATCGTGCAATACAGCGGCCTCTATGATGGCATGCTGTACCGTAAGGCCGACGTTCTTTTCAATTGAAGTGACATCCGGATTAAATTGAAACTCACCCTGAGCCCAGTTCAAAATCTCGGAAAGCGCATCCAGTCCTGTCAAGGTATCCGTGGAGACGCAGGTAAGCGTTCCGGCGGAAAAAAAGATCTTTCCCTCGACCCCGTCAGGATGGTTGTGCACATGAATCATCCCGCTTTTGTAGCTTGTGGTCAGAAACTGGACGAGGTCCGTGATGTTTGTCAGGGAAAGGCTCCCCTTCAGAACGGGATCATTGTCACTGATATGTATGCGTTCTGCTCTGTCAGGCATGGGCACCCTCCGGACCGGTTTACTTGAACACAAGCATTGTCGCTGTCTGGTTTATATGGCCGATGTATTGCTCTCCGTAGGTACTGAATCCGGCCGTCGGGACAGAGGAGAAAATGTCGCCATACTCCCCGGTCAAATTCTTCTGTTTCAGTTCCAGCGTTCTCAGGATGCAATTGAAATTAATAATTCCGTAAATTACCCCGGACTCTTTCCCGGCCTGCCTGATCGCCGTGCGGGTATCCTCTATGATGTCCGTCGATTCAAGCAGGGACAGTTCCATCCCTTCCCGAACGCCGCAATAAAAGGCCATTGCGCCGTTATCCTTGATCTGCTGAGGACTCCGGACATAGGGCTCATCGTCGATCAAGAGCCCTACCGGATTGTGCATGAAGCGATTGGAAGCATCTTCGACCGAACTGTTGACCGCTTCGGCATACGCTACTGCCGCCGGTTTGCCGTTGAATTCAATGACCGTCCGGCTCGCCTCATCGGCTTTTGTGACCTCAAGGCGTATGCCCAGATCCCGGAAGCTCTGGGTCTTGACGAAGGAAAAATCCGTGCCTGGTTTGAGCAGCGCCAGAATTGCCGCATTGGTGTATGTTTTTCCGTTTGCATACAGATGGGTGGAATTGAACTTCAAATCGTCGCCGGCGGACCCGCCGATAAAAACGACATTGGTTGAATCGCCGATTGTTTCGATCAAACTCTCCTCGGCGCCGCTCAAGCCGTCAACCAGGATGATTCCCGCATACTCCCGCGACGCCATATCGGCAACGGATTCCCCGAAGTGTCCGGCAAACGAATCGAAGGCCTTTTTCACTCCATCCTTGTCACCAAGATCTTCGATGATCTCGATTTTTGCATCCAGCAGCGAATCGTCGTTGAAACCCATGACGACGACAGAGTCATCCAGCATCCTGCCGGTAAAAATCTCACCGGCGGTCGAACAGCCGAAAACGAGGGCAGACGGGAATGCCTCCTGCATCTTCCGGCTGATTTCGTCGGGGGCAAAATTTGAAGATGCGAAAAAAAGCAGCAGTCTTGTGTCGAAAAGAATTAATTGTTCACCGATATCTTTGGCAATTTCATCAACAGTGGTTTTTGTCGAACACGCCGAAATAATGTCCATTCTCTGGATTTTTTTTGCCGTATTGCCCGCAGTCGCCGTATCGCTGCCGGCGGAAGATTCGCCGGATTCCGAAAAGGAGGCCTCCCGGCAGAGATAACCGAGTTCCATCGACATTCCTTCAAGCTGCTCCAGCACTGCAGGGTCATCGTCAGATTGAAGGGTGAACCTGTTTGGGTTAATGCCTTTAAGAATCATTTTGGTTTTGATGATTTTTTCCAGCATGGGATTTCCTGCAGCCCTCTGCCTGAGAACATAATCAATCATCTCCCTGATTTTCCCCGCCATAATCTCCCCCTTATTTTAAATAGTTAACAAGACTCTGCGCACTTGAAGAAATATTCATACAAATATAGCCTGCCACTGAAGAAGGCAGGCTATATGGATGATAGCTGAACTTCATTCGTCGTTTCGGCAGCCCCTCTATCCAGGTACGCATTGGATGGTAGCTTTGTGTCACCCGGTTGCCCGGGTTTTACCATTTCGGCAACTTGATTTTTGTTCTTTTCCGCGTTGCGGAAGGAACATGCTTATCGCTCACTACATGGTGTCTCCCCTCCGCTCATTTTCATGCCCTTTCTGACCATCATAGATTGATGAAATAAAAAATAACTTCATTTTGCTGCTATCGATACAATAATAATCTCTTAACCGTGCCGTTAGCGCCTGATGCTGCGACCGCTTGGGACATTCTTTACTGCAACTTGAATGCCACATGTATAACAATGTTTTTTCACGTATCTACGCATCACTACAGCCCCTTCCGGAGTTGTAACTGCATGAATAACCGGATTGTTATGCGAATAACGACGCCGGCACCAAAAAATCAAAAGAGCACGGCAGGTGCTGAGAAAGGCAACAATGCGGAGATTGTACCCGCCACACCTGGAGTTATTCGTAAACGACGGGAGCTTGATTTTGCCGGGATGATGGGGCGATGTGGAGAACTTCTTGAGCGGTGTATGGGAATGTTACATGACGTTACTGCAGCCGCGGGTTTCCGGTCTGAAACCCGTCAATGTACTCACATCGAGATTGAGCCGAGCAGATAGTGGTTACGGAATTGGTACAGAAAGGTAGTGACCCCCTTGAGAGCCTGGCGTAATTCGTTCCGCTCACTGTCGGTCATATCCCGCGGATCAACATAGTTTGTGGGCTTGCCGCCTGCCGAAAGTGCACGTAGTTGCCACTTTAAACGTAGTTTAACCAGACAGGAGAAGGCTTCCTCGATCGCTTTGAGGTCGCCGGGGTTGAATATTTTCCGCTTTCCGAGAAGTTCGAGCTTGTCCCAGGTGGTCCCTCCGATGTTGCCGGTTTCCAGGGCCAGGAGGCTTGTGCCTACGGTGATGGCGAAGATGCCGGCCTTTTTTATGTCGATTTTCCCCTTGTGATCTCCACGACGTTCGACCCGGATGCGGCCGAACATGGCGAGCGGCGACGGGAAACGCGCCGCATGGCATGCCATGTTCGGAAAGAATAGCGCGGTGTCATGGACCGTATTGCGTATATGGCCCCGCAATTCCGCCCCCAGGGAAAGATTGCCGTACAGGGGGCGAATGTCCTGGAATATGCCGAAGTTGAGCATGTGCTCGGGTGTGGGGACGGTGATCCACAGGGTGAGAAGCCGCTTCCATTCCGTAAGGCCGTGGCGCCACTCCGGATTGCTGGCCATGATGTTGCCGGGGCAACGGGGGACGCCGATTTCTTCGAGGGCATCGACCAGCCGGGCGGCAAAGCGTTCGACGTGGCATAGATTCTCGGGCGGGAAGTCGTCTGAATATACGATGGCGCTGTCCTGGTCGGTACGCAGGGTCTGT
>JBAVTM010000066.1:0-1857 GCA_049696195.1 Desulfuromonadaceae bacterium
CTATTGGATTGTGTACATAGATAGTCTTTCTGGAGGTTCAGCTGAAGTGAGAAAGGTTGGAAAAAACGGTGGCCCGGTGATTACACTTGCGAAGATTACCAACCTCAGTAGTTCTTATGGACTGGCAGTTGATGACACAAATGTATATTGGACCGATTCAACTACGGCAACTAACGGAGGCATGATCAAAACCTTGCCTAAAAACTACCGATGAGACTTTTCCGCCGTTACCTCATTCGAGACACGTAAGAGGAGCAAAGGAGACAATTACATATTCACATTTTAAGAAAAGAGATATCCCAACTCTCGTGTGGACTCGGTCGCGGCGGAAAACCAGCCCCGCCGGTCACACTCATAGACGTTATTAAAAAAAGCGGGGCACGCCAAAAGCATGCCCCGCTCCATTTCTTAAATCCTCACCCGCCTACTTCTCTTTCTTCACCGTAAATTTATAACCGCTGAACATGCTTGAAATCTCACTGCCATGCTCCTTGATATCAAACAACCAGGCGCTGTAGATATGGTTGATGACAAAACCGAAGATCAGCCACATGCTGGCGTGGTGAGCCAGCCGCATCCCCTGGCTGGAGAACATGGCGTACATGAACCCGAGCGACCTGTGCATGATGCCGCCCGGTGCATGCTGGGCGTACAGCGCGAAACCGGTCAGGATCATCAGGATATAGAGCAGGAACAGGGCGAGATAGGCAGTCGTCGCCAGCGGGTTATGACCGATCGTCTCGGGGACCTGCTTGTCCATGAACATGTAGTAGCGCATCATCTTGTTCATTTTCTCCCTTCCCTTTACTGTCAGAAAGGGGAGAAATTCCCGCCACCCGGCGTATTTATTGCCGATCAGCGACCAGATGATGCGGGAGAGGACACTGACCGCGAAAGCGTAGGCGGCGGTGAAGTGAACAAACCGTATCCACCCCATCGTGAAGTCTGATGCCGAACTCCCGAATGAAACCGGCGTGCCAATAAAAAATCCGGTGACGGCCAGGGTCACGATGGAGATCACGTTGATCCAATGGCACCAGCGCACCGGCAGTTCCCAGATGTAGCATTTGAATTTGCAGGATTCACTCATTTCAGCCTCCCCGTCCTCTAGGACACCTTGACCGTGACAACCTCGTTGCCATCGACATCCATCACATGGACAGCACAGGCAAGACAGGGGTCAAAGGAATGAATGGTACGCAGGATTTCAAGCGGCTTGTTCTGATCGGCCACCGGCGTCCCGACCAGAGCGGCTTCATACGGCCCGCGCTGCCCTTTGGCATCCCGCGGCGACGCATTCCAGGTAGAGGGAACGACCGCCTGATAATTGAGGATTTTCTGATCCTTGATCTTGATCCAGTGGCCGAGTGCGCCGCGGGGCGCCTCGTGAAAACCGTATCCCTTCGCTTCCGCCGGCCAGGTGGCGGGATCCCAGCTCTCGTTGTTGTGAATGCGGTAGTCACCCTTGGAGATATTGCCGATCAGCTCATCCAGCCACTTCGGCGTCTGCTGGGCGATCAGCAGGCAATCGATGCCCCGGGCTGCGGTACGCCCCAGCGTCGAGAAGAGTGCCGGCGCACCGACCCCCAGCTTGCCGAGTACCATATCCACGGCCGCCTTGGTCTCCTTGTGCCCGGAGGCGTAGGCCACCAGTACACGGGCAAGCGGACCCACCTCCATCGATTTTTCTTCATAGCGCGGCGACTTCACGAATGAATACTTCGCGTCGGTATCAAGATTGGTGTACGGCGGCTTCGGTCCGGTATAGCGCACTTCGGTCTCCCCTTCGAACGGATGCAGACCCTTACCGGCTCCGGCGCTGTTATCAAACCAGGAGTGATCGACGTACTCGGCAAT
>JBAVTM010000067.1:0-1742 GCA_049696195.1 Desulfuromonadaceae bacterium
CTGATGAGCTGCATCGCGATCACCCCGATCTGCCCGCATACCTTGACGAACCGCCCGATTGTCGTCACCGATGAATCGATCATCTCGATTACCGTCACCTCCTCGTTTGATGAGAAAGTATACCTGACGCTGGACGGTCAGGTCGGCTTCGAGCTCCAGGAAGGTGACTCGGTCGAGGTGCGTAAGGCGCTTAAAACGACCTCACTGGTCATGTCACGGAGCCGTGATTATTTTGAGATTCTGCGTACCAAACTGAAGTGGGGAGAGCGCTGATGCGGCACGCTGGTTATTCATCATGTTAACCGACCTGACCATTAAAAACGTTGCGATCATCGACACCCTGCAGATCACATTCAAGCCGGGACTGACCGTGCTGACCGGCGAAACCGGAGCCGGCAAGTCGATCATCATCGATGCGGTCGGACTTATCATGGGGGGGCGCGCTTCCAGCGACCTGATCCGTTCCGGCGAGGAGGAGGCGGTCGTCGAGGCGCTGTTCGATATCTCCGACCTGCCGGATATCAGGCAGCAGCTGATGGAGGCCGGCTTTGACGCTGCCGACGAACTGCTGATCAAACGCTCCCTCTCCCGGGGGGGGAAGAACAGGATCTTCATCAACGGCGGCATGGCTACCCTGACCCTCCTGACCGACATTGCCCCCCGCCTTATCAACATCTACGGCCAGCACGATTCCCAGACCCTGCTCAAGCCGGAAAACCACCTGCGACTGCTGGACGCATTTGCCGGCATCGGCGACAGGCGGCAGAAATTCACCGTTCTGTTCAGCCGGCTCGGGTCGGTACGCGAAGAACTCGCTGGCCTGGAACATGCCGAACGGGAGGCTGAGCGGCGCCTCGATCTGCTCTCTTACCAGTCGGACGAAATTGCAAAAGCCGCACTCAAGCCGGGCGAAGAGGAACAGCTTGAAGAGCAGCGCCAGCTTCTGGCAAGTGCCGAAAAACTTGGGGGCGTCACCAGTGAAGCCTTTGACCGGCTGTACGGAGGAGACGGGACTATTCTGGGACAGCTCAGGCGCATCTCCGCCTCGATAGCCGAACTATCCGCCATTGACGTCTCGCTGCAGGAAACGGCCTCATCGATCGAGAGTGCCTATCTGCAGCTGGAGGATGCCGCGATTACCCTGCGTGATTACTCCTCCCGGGTCGAGTCCGACCCCGCAGCGCTGGGACAGATTGACGACCGGCTCGACCAGCTCGGCAGACTGAAAAAGAAATATGCTCCGACCGTGGAAGAGATCCTAGTTTACAAAACGGAGATCGACGCTGAACTGGATCAATTGCAGGGGAGAGAGCAGAGCAGACAGGCTCTGGAAGCCGAGCGAGACCGGATGGAGGGGGAACTGAAGCAGGCGGGTGCGGAACTTACCGCCGCACGGATTCAGGCTGCCATAAAACTTAAACACGCGCTGGAAAATGAAGCGCACCAGCTGGCGATGAAGGGGGCAATCATCGAACCGGCGCTGGAGCCGCTTGCAGAGCCCCGTTCCAGCGGATTCGAACGGGTTGAGTTCCTCTTTTCCCCCAATCCCGGGGAGATGCCGCGCCCGCTGGGGAGGATCGCTTCGGGTGGCGAACTGTCCCGACTGATGCTGGCGATCAAGCAGGTGTTGCCGGAGGGTGACGTTCCGACCCTGGTTTTCGACGAGGTCGATACCGTCATCTGCGGAGCGACCTCCGAACTGGTCGGGAGAAAGCTGAAAAACGTCGCGGTCGGACAACAGG
>JBAVTM010000068.1:0-3022 GCA_049696195.1 Desulfuromonadaceae bacterium
GTCACCGAACGTGCTGCAGGAGGATATCTCGCGATAGCAGCTCTGCCCCGGCAGCCAGACTTCGATGTCATACGTTTTGGCGGCGGAGAAACCGATATCGCCGCTGCAGAGCGCCATCACGCGGTAGGGAAGTTCCAGCAGCTGCAGCACCTTTTCGGCATGCCTGGTCAGCGTTTCCAGCGCGGCGTCCGACTCCGACGGGTGGACAAACTTCACCAGTTCCACCTTGTTGAACTGGTGCTGGCGGATCAGACCACGGGTATCTTTGCCGTAGGAACCGGCCTCGCGACGGAAGCAGGGAGTATAGGCGCAATAGCTGATCGGCAGATCGCTCTTTTTGAGGATCTCGCCGCGATGGATATTGGTTACCGGCACCTCGGCGGTCGGAATCAGAAAGAAATCGGGATCGACCAGCTTGAAAAGGTCCTCCTCGAACTTGGGGAGCTGTCCTGTGCCTTGCATCGAATCACGATTGACCATGAAAGGGGGGAGCACTTCCTGGTAGCCATGCGTATCGGTGTGCAGATCGAGCATCAGATTGATCAGGGCCCGCTCCAGACGCGCCCCCGCACCGCGATAGAGGGTAAAACGCGCGCCGGTGATCTTGGCGCCGCGCTCAAAATCAAGGATGCCGAGATCTTCGCCGAGATCCCAGTGCGGCTTGGCTTCAAAAGGGAGCTGCTGCGGTTCTCCCCACAACCTGACGATTACGTTGTCCTTTTCGGATGTTCCGATCGGGGTTGTTGCGTGCGGCAGGTTCGGCACCGTCAACTGGAATGAGTTCAGCTGTTCATCAACCTGATTCAGCTCATCATCCAATCCCTTGATTTTTTGGGAAACCTCACGCATCTCCAGGATCTTGTCCTGAACCTGGCTTTTGTCCTTGGTACGACCGATCTCATCGGAGACCGAATTGCGCAGCGCCTTGAGCGTCTCGCCCTCTTTCAGCAGCGTACGGCGTCTTTCATCCAGTTCACGAAAGCCGTCCAGATAGGATTCTCCGCCGCGGGTACGGAGGCGCCGCTCGGTCTCATCCAGATTTTCACGAATGTATTTCATGTCAAGCATCGGGAAACACCTTTATTTTTAGATAGTAAGCGTGTATTTTGTAGCACTTGCGCCGTTATACGTCAATGCAAAAGAGCCTAATGAAATCACTATTCTATTCACATCCTGAGACCCCGCTGACATGAAAATACTTCTTGCAACCCTGCACGCCAAATACTCGCACGCATCACTGGCGCTCCCCTGTCTGGCCGTGTACTGCCGGGACATTCCGGACACCGGGATAACGATCCGCGAATGGACCGTTAACGAACCTCGCGAGCATATCCTGAGGCTTGTCATGGCCGAAGGGGCCGATTTGATCGCCTTTTCCTGTTACATCTGGAATATCGAACAGACTCTGCGGATTGTTTCCGATCTCAAAAAAATATCGCCGCAGACCCGTATCGTCCTGGGCGGGCCGGAAGTCTCCTTCGGGATATTCGAGCTCATGCACGACAACCCTGCGGTCGACTTTGTGATCAAGGGCGAGGGGGAAGAAACCTTCAGACGTCTGGTTGATTCGGTGATCCGGGAACAACCCGGTCTGTTGCAGGAGCGTCTGGCGGAGATCGACAACCTGTTTTTCCGGGACGGCAGCGATATCATATCAGGCCCGCTCAGCAGGAAAAACCTGGAGCTCGACCGCCTCCCTTCACCCTTTGAAGCGGGATTGGTGGACTTTTCAAAGCCGCTGATCTACTACGAAACCTCCCGCGGCTGTCCCTTCTCCTGCGCTTTCTGTCTTTCATCGGTTGAGGGGGGGGTACGTTCCTTCAGCCTGGAGAGGATAAAAAAAGATCTCCTGTTTTTGATGAGCAGCAATGTAGCGCAGATCAAACTGGTAGACCGAACCTTTAATTATGATGCACGGCGGGCCGATGCGATCTGGGAGTTTATTCTGGAACATAACCGCAGCAGCCACTTTCACTTCGAAATCGCCGCCGATCTTCTGACGGACGAAAATCTGCTGACCCTGTCGCGTGTCCCGGAGAACACCTTCCGCTTTGAAATCGGCGTCCAGTCGTCGTCGGCAGCAACGCTTGAACAGGTCGGGCGAACAGCCGACCTGTCGCGGATTTTCTCCACTGTCGGACGGCTCAGGGCCGAGACACTGATCGAATTGCACCTCGATCTGGTGGCTGGCCTTCCGGGGGAGGATTACGCCGGATTTCTGAACTCCCTGCAGGCGATTGCCGACCTGAAGCCGGATATGATCCAGATCGAGCCGCTCAAGGTTCTCAAAGGCGCCCCGATGCGTGCGATTGCAGATCGCGAAGGATACGCCTACTCCGCAGCCCCCCCCTACACGATTCTGCGCAACCCGTGGCTTTCCTACGAAGAAATCTGCCGGGTCGAAACAATCGGGCGCCTGCTCGACCTGTTCAGCAAGCATGGCCGGTTTGCGGCGGCGTTCAAATTTCTGGAGCGCGACAGACCCTTCTCCGGGGTTCTAGACGGTCTGGCACGTCAGGCGGGCAATGAAAACCTCTCCAGCCTCTCCTGCCGAAGGGTTTTCGAGCTTTTTGCACGCCTGGCGGGACCACTGTTGCCCGAGTCGGACCGCCCTCTGCTGTTCGATGCGCTTTTCTTCGACTACTGCAATTGCGAGATGCCGCTGATGGGCAAACTCCCCGATTTTGTCGCCGAAGATCAGCGCAACTGTTCCTGGCCCGCTGCCCGGGAACTTCCGGGGGACCTGGAACTCCCCCCAGGCAGCCGGATCAAATCCTTCCGTTACCAATTCAAATGTGATTATCGGACTGAAGAGGCGATTGAGGTACCGGCAACGATTACGTTTGTTTACGTATCAGGAGCGGGGCGCGGCCTGCAGGTGCTGGTTTCTCCCGTCAGCATCGGAGCGGGTGCATAGCGGGCGCAGTGATGCGGCGGCTCAGAAGGTGCAGGGTTCATCATGCCACAGGGTCGGCTCCATCGTCACCTGCCGTCCCAGGTCGGCCAGCAGGCCGTCCATGTC
>JBAVTM010000069.1:0-5465 GCA_049696195.1 Desulfuromonadaceae bacterium
CCGGTACGGTCACGGAAGATGAGGTGAGGAAGCTGTTCTCCGTGGTCGGCACTGTTGAGTCCGTCCACCTGGTAAGCGAACCCGGTTCCGGCGAATCGAGAGGGTGCGGGTACGTCAGGATGTCGACCGAAGACGAAGCCAGAGAGGCGATAGATCTCCTGAATGGAGCCAAACTCGGTGATCGTCTGATCGTTGTAAAAAATGCCCCGCCGAAAAACTTCAAGAAAGCGGTCCCGTCCGGCGGAGGAGGACACGGCAGTGGCGGGCCTCCCCGCGCCACTGCCAAGCCGCACCACAAGGGACGTTGACATGTGGTGCGAAGAAGACAATCTATGCCTGCACTAGAAACCCGTCAGCTTCATGCGCCCCCAATCAGTTGTTAAAAACAGAGATTTCTGCTACAAGAGCATGCTACGTTTTCATACAAACTCTGCTGACGGACAAAGCGCCCCCATGAATCGATACCTTCACATCCTCTCCTGCCTCCTGATCGCCTCCCTGCTGCTGCCGCTTCCGGCCCACGCGACCAAGAAGAAAAAGCCTGTCTTCAGCGAACAGACATCGGCCAGGGTCCGTCTTCCGGTCGTTCTCAATGAAATCAAACACTGGTCGAATCCTGATTACACGCGGATTTCACTGCAACTTGATCGGGATGTCGCCTGGGAAGCGCATGAACTCGTCAAGGGGGGACCGGGCAAGCCGGGGCGTGTCTATATCGACCTGAAGCGTACCCGCCTCGGGAAAGGTGTCACGGATATCACGATCGGCGACGGCCTGCTTAAGGGAGCACGGGTCGGTCAGTACAAGGCTGACGTGGTGAGAGTTGTTCTGGATACCGAAAACATCAAGGACTATCAGATCTTTCCGCTGTCCGATCCTGCGCGGCTGGTGATCGATGTCCGCAGCGAACGTCCGACAGAGATATCTCGCCTGGAGCCGTCCATCACCGCCGTGCCGGAACGGGTTGTCGTACCAAAACTTGAGGAACAGCACGCCGTTGTAGTGAAAAAGTCCCGGACTGCCAAAAAGCAGGCTATCTCGAAAATCAGGCGGATTGTGGTTGATCCGGGTCATGGCGGCCATGATCCGGGCGCGGTCGGCCCGAGCGGAATTCAGGAAAAAGATGTGGTGCTGGCGATCGGGCTACGGTTGAAGGAGCTGTTCCAGGAAGAGTTGGGAGTGGACGTCGTTATGACCCGCTCGACCGATGTGTTTATACCGCTGGAGGAGCGTACCGCCATCGCTAATAAAGTGGGCGCCGATCTGTTCCTGTCGGTGCATGCCAATGCCGCGCCCAACCGTGCTGCCGCCGGTATTGAAACCTACTACCTCAACCTGGCCAAAACTGACAAGGTGGCGCAACTGGCTGCCAAGGAGAACGGGACGACACTGGAGAAAGTCAGCGTACTGCAGGCGATTCTGTTCGATCTGATGGCAAACTACAAATTAAACGATTCGGCCCATCTGGCCGATGAAGTTCAAAAATCCCTCCATAAAAAAATCCGCACCCGTTTCAGCGATGTAAAAAATCTGGGAGTCAAGCAGGGACCCTTCTACGTCCTGGTGGGAGCATCCATGCCGAGCATCCTGGTCGAAACCGCCTTCCTCTCAAATGCCGCCGAAGAATCGCGGCTAAAAGACCCCGCCTATCAGGAGATGACCGCCACCGGCATCATGGAAGGGGTCCGCAGCTACATCTCCAGCCTGAAATAACCCCGGTTCTGCCCGAATCTCCCGGCTACTTCCCGGTAAGCGCTTCGGCAATGGTCACACGCACGTCCGGTTCCGCAGATGCGGTCTTTGTCAGGTAGATGGAGTTGACGGCCACAAGGAGAGTATTGAGCTTGTCGAGATCGACGACGCTTGTACCGGAGAGGGATTCGGTCTCGGTCAGGTTGTGGGGACAGCAGTCGCTGCTTGGCCTGCCGTCGGTTGTGTAGATGATTGGCAATCCATGGGTACGGCAGATGATCGGGCGGGCTTCGTACAGCAGACAGCGGTGGTGGAGCAGGAGCGGGCAGCGCTCGTCCTCTGCATGTTCGGAAACATGCCGGATAATTTCTTCGGCCTGCCGGTCGGGGAGGTGTTGCAGCGCTTCCCGCAGGGACGCCGCTTCCACCGGAAAAATTGTTATGGACGTACAGCAGGAACTGCAACCTGCCGAACAGGTTATCTGCTCCCCCAGGGCCGCTATAATTGTAGCGCAGAGGGCGTCAACTCTGGCGGTCAGCTGCCGGTAGTTTTCGAGAACATGTGACATGGCGACACTCTAACATGTTTTTGTGTCCGCGACTGCAGAAAATTAAACCTGCCCGCGGCTCAATTTCCTTCGCTCTGCGCTTTAAGCGCCTCCATCTGGTAAAATGCTCTCAGGGCATCGGTGATTTCGGCGATATCCCCGGTCATGATCGAATCGAGACGGTACAGCGTCAATCCGATACGGTGATCGGTCATGCGCCCCTGCGGGAAGTTGTAGGTGCGGATACGCTCGCTCCGGTCGCCTGAGCCGACCTGTTGTTTGCGGTCTGCCGCCAGTTTTGAATCCTGGGCCTGCTGGATGGTGTCGAGGATGCGCGTTTTGAGAACCTTCATGGCCGTTGCGCGGTTCTTTATCTGGCTCCGCTCTTCCTGGCAAGCTACGACCGTTCCGGTTGGCAGATGGGTGATGCGTACGGCGGAGTCGGTGGTATTGACGTGCTGACCGCCAGCGCCTGAAGAACGGTACACATCGATCTTCAGATCGTCCGGGCGGATATCGATGTCAACATCCTCTGCTTCCGGCATGATTGCCACGGTGCAGGCGCTGGTATGGATGCGCCCCTGGGCCTCTGTCTCTGGTACGCGCTGAACGCGATGGGTGCCCGACTCGTACTTGAGCTTGGCGAAGACGCCCGTACCTTCCACTGAAGCGATGATCTCCTTGTACCCTCCCCGTTCGGACTCGGAGGCAGAGATGATCTCCACCTTCCAGCGATTGGTGTCGGCGTAGCGTGAATACATGCGGAACAGGTCGCCGGCAAAGAGGGCCGACTCGTCGCCGCCGGTCCCGGCCCGGATCTCCAGGATGACGCTCTTGTCGTCGTTCGGGTCCTTGGGGAGCAGCAGCAGCCGGATATCGGCATCAAGCTGCTCTTTCTCCGCTTCCAGTCCCTTCAGCTCATCTTCAGCCATCTCTTTCATGTCGGGATCGGCCAGCATTTCCCGATTATCCGAAATTTCGTTCAACACTCTCCGGTAGCGGCGATAGGCCGCTACCAGTGCACTCAAGTCGGAATGCTCACGGGAGAGCTTGCGGAATTCCGGTTGATTGGATATTACGGCCGGGTCGGACAGCAGCGCTTCCAGTTCCTGGTAGCGCCGTTCCAGTTCTTCTATCTTGTCCATCATCATACGTCGTGATCCATCACTGCCGTTCAGACGGCGGTGTCTCTCTTCAAATAATCTTGTTCAGCGGGTATTCGATGATTCCTTCGGCGCCCAGTTTGATGAGTTCCGGCACAACTCTTCGCACCTCTTTTTCAGACAGGATGCTCTCGATTGAGAGCCAGTCCGAATTGTAGAGGTGCGACACGGTCGGATTCTTGAGGCTGGGAAGCAACCTGGTGATTGCATCAACCTGGTCTGCCGGAGCGTTCATCTTCAGGCCGACCATCCCTTCCGCTGCCAGCGATGATTTCAGCAGCGTAGCGATCTGTTCAATCTTTTCCCGTTTCCAGGGATCGGCCCAGGCCGATTTGCTGGCCAGCAGAACCGGTACCGATTCCATCAGCTCACAGACGATGCGGAGGCCGTTTGCTTTTATGGTCGAGCCGGTTTCGGTCACTTCGACGATGGCGTCGCAGAGTCCGTCGACGACTTTGGCTTCGGTGGCCCCCCAGGAAAATTCGACGTTAACCGGGATGTTGCGCTCGGCAAAATAGCGCGTGGTAAATCCGACCAGTTCGGTAGAAATGGTGGCGCCGTGAAGATCCTCCGGCTTCTGCACCTTTGAATCGCCGTTGACCACCAGTACCCAGCGGGCCGGTCGGCGCGAAACCTTGGAATACACCATTTCACAGACTTCAACCACATCGGAGTCGTTTTCCCTGACCCAGTCGCGGCCGGCAATACCGGCATCAATGGTCTGGCGTTCAACGTACCGGGCCATCTCCTGCGGGCGAATCAGCTTGCAGTTCATTTCAGTGTCATCGACCCCGGGAAAATAGCTGCGGGAGGAGATGCTGATCTGCCAGCCCGCCTTTTTGAAGAGGCTGACGGTTGCGTCTTCGAGGCTCCCCTTGGGGATGCCGAAATTCAGAATGTTGGCCATGATATCCCTCTTTCCACGTTACGCTTTTTTGTAAACTTCGTTCGGGTCGAACAGCGGGTTCGAGTGTTCCACCCATTGCCCGTTTTCCCATTTGACATAAAAACAGCTGCGGTTGCCGGTGTGGCAGGCGGCCAGGCCGTTCTGCTTCACCTTGATGATGACCGTATCGGCATCACAGTCGGTCAGTACCTCCATGACCTCCTGGGTATTGCCGGACTCCTCGCCCTTCATCCAGTACTTGTTGCGGGTACGGCTGAAGAACCAGGTCTTGCCGTCCTTCAACGTCAAATCAAGGGTCTTTTTATCCATGAAGGCCACCATCAGAACTTCACCATTCTGATAATCCTGGATAACCGCCGGGATCAGCCCCCCCATTTTGTCGAAATCGATTTGAATCACGAAATGCCTCCCATGGTGATGTAAATAAAAAACGCCCTGAAAATGTCAGGGCGTTTTGGAGAATGGTGGCGGTGCAGAGATTGAACTCAGGACCTAGCGAATATGAATCGCTTGCTACATGACCACCTATTACTAAAGAACTAATGCCCTGGCTCTTTATCTGTGAAATGTTCAACGTGCAGCCGCTGGATATGGACCTGTTTGCGGGCCCTTTTTAGCCAGTTGAACTAATTATATCTACTAGCATATAACTTCAAAGTCAAGCTTCCAGGAGCTGGCCTGCGGGAGTGCTCGGTGGCATTACCAGCGGTGAAGGTTCTGGTTGAATTGGAGAGGTGTCAGCAAGCAGCCGTTACCTGCATGATCGGTCCAATTCGATCCATTGTAAGGGCAATTATTACACTGTGGCTTTTTTCTTCTTTGTGACCCTGACAGGGGCAGCAGCCTTCTCTTTTACTGCCGGAACAGCCGCCTTCTTCTTGATTGTTGGTACAGGCGCTTTCTCCTTGACAGCAGGCACGGGGGCTTTGGTCTTGACAGCAGGAACATCGGCCTTCTTGGCGGCTCTTACCGCCCTGGCCTTCGCAAGTATCTCTCCCTGCCCCCTGTCAAGCGCCATCTGTCTACGGGATTCAACATAGTTTTTTGCTGCGAGGGATTGCGCAGATGATATGCCAAACTGCTTCCTGTACTCCCCGGGCTTAAGATTGTGAGCTGTCGCAAGATGTCTCTTGAGGGTCTTGAATCCTTTATGACA
>JBAVTM010000070.1:0-3501 GCA_049696195.1 Desulfuromonadaceae bacterium
ACGACCCCCAGGGGGTGGTATTGGTCATACATCCGGTGATGCTCCCGTTCGGAGACCATGGTGGACCCGTAAAGCTGACGGGACTGGCCGACAGCGAAATCACAGATGTCTATCATCTCCTGGACTTCGCCCTTGCCTTCCTGCAGGGATTTGCCCATCTCATAGGATACGAGCGAGCCGAGGGCTTCCTTGTGGTGACGCAACTTCAGGCCGATCTGTCGGACTATCTCGCCGCGTTTGGGAGCCGGCACCATTCGCCACTCCCTGAAGGCCGCGGCGGATCTGGCGACAACCCTTTCATAATCCTCTTCCGAGGCAAGATACACGCCGGCGATCTGCTTGCCATCAACGGGAGAAACGATCTTCAGTTCCCCCCGGTCCGTTGTGGTGCTCCATTCCAGGCCTGTTGAAGCACCGAAATTTCTTTCTTTTATCCCGAGTCTGTTCAAGAAATCCATTGCCGACTCCCTTGCCTTTGAGATGGGGACAACGCCGGCCATGACAATATCGACCCTGCAGCCGACCCACATTGACGACATCGCTTCTTAAAACTCCAGCTAATGGAGCGTTGCCCTTTTACTTCTCCCGACTATCCTAGAGAGGCGCCATCGAAACAACCCATGGCTCATGGCGGCGGCCGAACGTGACGACGGCCTGGAACCTGGGCGACGAGGGGCCATCATGCACGGCATCGGGATTCCATACGTGCCGGAGTCCACGCCCCTGTTTGAGCAGCTTCAGTATGGGACCCGCCGTTGCCCGCGACACCGCTATCTCGGAGACCATGACGGCGTCTATCCGGCCATGAATGGCGGGTGCCGGTTTCTTGCCGACGGATTGGTCCGGACCCTTTTCATAGATGAGGTGCACTTCGGCCGGGACGACAATGTAACGATTCCGTTCAGGATAGCGGTCCCGAAGGAGTCGGGGGTCGTTGCCCACATCGACAGGGAAGAGACGGGTAACGGCCGACTTCTTGTACTCCAGCGACTTCCGGGCCTCTACGACCTGCTTATCCGTCGCTTGGCGCTCTGCCAACCTCCTTTCCAATAATACCACACGTTCTTCCTCGCCCTTGATCCAGTTTTTCCAGGCATTACCTTCATACTCCAGAACAACAAAGGTCCGGCGCGGGAGCGCCTTGCGGTAAAAAAGTTCGGCGCTATTGCTGCCGGGCTGGATTCCGGTGTCGTACCCGATGGACCGGAGCTTCGCGGCATCGAACCAGTCGGAGACTTCGTAATGCCAGGCAAGGCGCAGATAAATTCCGCTGTCCTCCATACCGCCATAACTGCTGGAGAGTTCGCGTTCAGTCAGGGTCACTACCGAGTCCGGATTGCCGGTGCGGTTCCAGACGGCGCCCGCAAGTACAAGGGCGTTGATGACGATCAAGAGGAGGAAGGCGGCAGCAAGATAACGGTTTTTCATTGCGCCACCTCCTTCAGGGCTGACCGCAGTCGCTTGAGAATCATTAGCAGCAGCAGGGCGATGAGTCCGAGGATAAGGAAGAAGAGGTATTTGGGCAGCCATTCCCACCACCAGTCGAATAACTTGGTGTAAAGAAAGATGACGAAGAAAGTGCTGCCGGTGTTGGTAAGGCCGTGCCAGTGACGGCGGATGCCCAGCCAGACAAGGAGCGCCGAGAGGAGGAAGCCAAGCGCCTGGTAGCTGTTCTCCATGGTTTTGCTCTCCAGCATGAAATAGCTGGAATCGCCCCAATGGGACATGACCAGAATGGCAATCATCATCACCAGCGCTCCGAACCCCCGATAGATGGCGGAAAAGCCGGGATGCTGGCGGTGGGGCAGGAATGAGAAGGCGAATATGATCAGGCCGCAGAGGATGAAATTTTCCGGCCGCTCGCCGAGTGACAGCCAGTAAATACCGCGCCATGCCCCCATGCTGGCGGAAAGATAGGCCGCAAGCGATGCCAATCCTGCCACCAGCGGCAGCTTAAGAGTATAGGCGTAGGCAAGGAGCAGGGCGAAGGCTCCCCAGGCAAGAAAAGCGTTCTGGGAAGGGGTGATGGAGAAGATCTGTCCCAACATGCTGAGGTTCAGTACAAAGGTGGTTATAGTCACCAAGGCAGCCAGTGAGGCAAAGTAGAGGGTCTTCTCCCGGCGTGCGGCAAATTCGGTGAGGAGGAGCAGCAAAAAGGGAGCCGCCACCAGGATCGTCACCTGTGCTGCCAGTGGCATCACTCCCCAATAGCGATAGAAGAAGAAAAAGATGGCTGCCGAGAGGGCCAGTGCGCCGAGGAAGGAGACCATCCGCATCCCCAGTGACATCTGCCGGTCTGTTGTATTGGTGTCGACGTCGAAAGTGCTCCGCAGGCGCTCCAGCATGGCATTATGGTAGTCGGCAACCCGCTGCTTCAGCTCTGACGGTAACGTTATGATCCCCTCTGCTTCCACGAGATCCAACTCACTCCGGAACGCGCGAATCTGATCGGTCCGCTGCTGGGCTTCTTCTTTGGTGTTCGGTATGGTCATGGTTATCCTCGTTGGAAGTGAATACCGTTCATCGGCTGACCTGTCCGACCGGTTCTTCGGGCGGTCGTGTCAGCTGCTAGTTGGAAGTTCGGTATTCATCACACTTTTCATTTTCTTTAGGACTTGACCAATATAAACAAATTGTTTATATTGTGTTCATGATTTCGTCATTCGCGAACAAAGAAACTGAAAAACTCTTTAAGACGGGGAAGTCCAAAAAACTTCCTCCGGAAATCATCACCCGTTCGATCATGCGTTTGACGCAACTAGACAGTACATGCGAGGTTACCGATTTGCTGATACCTCCGTCTAATCGCCTTGAAACCCTTTCCGGCGATAGAGCGGGACAGTGGAGCATCAGAATTAATGACCAGTGGCGAATATGCTTTTGGTTTGTCAACGGTGAAGCATCAGAAGTAGAAATAACCGACTACCATTAGGAGAAACTTTATGGCTATCAAAAACGGGCTTCCCCCCATACATCCAGGGGTCTTCCTGAAGGAAATTCTTGATGAACTTGGCATGTCGCAGAACGCTTTTGCTCATGCAATTGGCGTTTCACCCATGCGAATATCTCATGTTATCAAAGGCTCGCGGCCGGTTACAGCAGAGTTGGCCGTTCTTTTCGGCAAAGTGTTTGGTCAGACACCAACCTACTGGATGAACTTGCAAACCAGCTATGACTTGAAGATTGTTGAAAAAACGCTTGCTAAGAGAATGCAGCAAGTTCAGCCACTTTTGCTGGCTGCGTAGGACTGTTCACCAAGTTAGTTTCCTGTGTTCAAGATCAATGGCTAATCTCGCGGAAGAATCTACTTAAAAACCGAATCTCTGCAGCTCTTTTTATTGAACTGTAACCGCATGGCAAATAGAAGGCATTAAAAAATAGAAAAAAACGAAAGTAACGATAATAAATCCTGGAGCTGTTGCCTTATCTCTCATATTACTGTCCCGAAATGTAAAAGTCACGGTTCAACGGCTTAGGTGCTGCAAAAGCGAAGGCTTTTGC
>JBAVTM010000071.1:0-11475 GCA_049696195.1 Desulfuromonadaceae bacterium
GCAACGAACAGGTGGCACCTGAGACGAAAGGTGTTACGGTGAAGTTACTTGCAACGGTTGACCTTGGCCCTGAGATCGAGGGCATGGCAGGGCGCCAACTTCGAATGCGTATGGTGACCATCGAGCCAGGAGGCGTCTTCGGCCCGATTCACGACCATAAAGACAGACCAGGCACCGTCTATATACTGCAAGGAACGATCACTGACCATCGAAATGGAATCGCTACGGACTATGGGCCGGGAGTGGGCTGGCCCGAGGATAGGAGCACCACACACTGGCTTGAGAACAGAGGAACGATTCCGGCGGTGGAGATCTCGGTCGATATAGTCAGGCAAGAGTAAGGCGTAACCTCGTCAGGAAACTATTTCAGTGGGTATTCCGACATCCTGACAAACCGGAAGCCGCGCTTCTTCAGCTCCGGCACCGCCGCCATGATCCCCGCCCCTGTCCCGGCTTCTGGATGATTCATATGCAGCAAGGCAATATCGCCGGGGACAGCTTTCAGAAGCGCCGCCTTGACCTGGGCCGCACTAAAAGTCGCCCCGGCGTCACCCAGCAGCGAATATCCGGCAACTTCGTGCCCGAGCCCCTGTGCTATCTGCACCGCAATCTCGTCGTAATAGGCGGTGCCCGATCGGAACAGCTTCGGGCGCACCCCGCTGATCGCCTCGATCTTGCGGGCGTTCAGCTCTATTTCGTCCACAACATCGCCGACATTTCGCGTGCCGGCAATGCCGTAGACCGACTTGCCGGTGATCGAGGCCGGTTTGTGCTGGATGCCGTGGTTGGCGATCTCGAAAAGCGGATTGGCCGCCAGCTCCCGAAACAGCCCGGGGTTGGCGTCGATCCAGCGACCGTTGATGAACAGGGTTGCGGGAATCTGCTCACGGATCAGGAACTCCATCAGACGGATATCGACGCCCTTCCCCTTGGCGCTGCCGCAGGCATCCAGCGTCAGGGCGATCACCTTCTCGCCGGTGTCGAGCCGGGTGCGCACTCCCGGCACCCGCTCCCCCCACTGGACAGGAACTGCCCCGGCAAAACGCGCCGTCACCTGCTGCTTCAGACTCTCCAGCGAAGCTCCGTGCGGAGCGGCAAAAGCCTGGGCGGCATATAGGATGATGTAGGTTGAAAGTGCGATAAGACATCTGATCATTGGGCAAGCCTCTCAAAAGCGTTTTCTGCATTCTTCCGTATCTTGTCCATTGTAGCAACTATAAAACAATGGAGCAGGAAAAGCATGTCTCACGCAACGCCGCAACGAAAAACTTTAACCATTTGTCCGGGTTATGGTTTAAAGCGTTGCGTCGTTGCGTCGTTGCGTGAAATGGGGTATTTTGTTCCGGCTGATCGACTCAAAAAAATCTACGTTATCAGGAGCTCCACGTGGCACGACGCCTGCCCAAAATGCTGTACGCCGACCATAAAGGAAACATCTTCGACCACCCCGAACTCTGCATGGCCGGGATGAACGGCTCCGTGCCGACCCTGCCGGAGGATGTCGAGCTGATACCGCTCCCCGAAGACAGCCGACTCTTCACGATGCCGGGCATGCCGCCGGTCGCCTGGGATCCGCGCAAAAAATCCTTCCTCACCGTGGACACCCTGCGGGAGGGGAAACGGAGTCAGCGTATCCAGGCCGTCTCGGCTTTCATGGCGCCCGGCTATCTGCGCACTCTGCTGCCGGCGTGTGACTACTCCCACAAGACCGAGCAGCTGCCGCTCTGGTCGTATACCGCCGTGGGGTGGGATGAGGATCGCGACTGTTTCGTTGTTGCCGCCACCAGGGTGGACAACAACAGCAACTGGAATCCGGTCAATTACGACGACCGCACCCTCGATCCGCTGGTCAGGGAAATGTTGAAGCAGATGCCGGATAACCGCCTGCTGGAACAGCTGTCGCGCTGTGCCGTCGATTATCACTGCTTTGCCGCGAAGAACCTGTTCTACCGTCGCTGGGAGGCGCCGCTGCCGACCTCGCCGGTCTGCAATTCGGCCTGTCTGGGGTGCATCAGTCTGCAGGAATCGGAATGCTGCCCCTCCAATCATGAGCGGATCAGCTTCGTCCCGACCCCTGAAGAGCTGTGCGAGATAGCCCTCCCCCACCTTGAACAGGCCGAGCAGGCCATCGTCTCCTACGGTCAGGGGTGCGAGGGTGATCCGATCCTGCAATCAGATACGATTGCCGAGGCGACTCTGCGCATGAAGAAAGGAACCTCGCGCGGCACGGTCAATTTCAACTCGAACGGCTCGATCCCCGAACGGGTGCAGCTGCTCTGTGATGCCGGCATGGATTCATTCCGCTTCTCGATGAATTCGGTACGCGAGGAGCCATACAACCGCTATTACCGCCCCAGGGGATACCTCTTCAGCGATGTGATCCGTTCGGTGAAGATTGCCAAGGAGGCCGGTCGCTTCACCTCAATCAACTATCTGGTTTCTCCCGGTGTATCGGATGCCCCTGAGGAGGTTGAGGCTCTGGTGAAATTTGTCGCCGAGACCGGTATCGACATGATCCAGATGCGCAATCTGTCGATCGATCCTGATTACTACAACCGCGAGATGGGGGTACGGGGGAAGGGAATCGGCATGTACCGGATGCTGCTGCGCCTGAAAAAGGAGTTTCCGCGGCTGCAGTTCGGCTATTATAACCGCACGAAAGAAAATTTTTACCCACCCGGTTTTGAGACCGGCTGGCCTGTTACGGATAGTTAGGCAACGTGGAAGGAACGACGAGAAGGCCGACTTTCCAGTTCCGGCAGTACATTCGGATGTACAGTGTTGTCAAGCTGTGACGTTAAGATCGTACGTTTCAAGGGCTCAGAAATCTTCAGTTCATCTATTCCGCCTGCTAGTCTTCTGTAACTCATAATCTTTCGCACCAAACCCCTCCAAACCTCCCCTTATCAAGGGAGGCTTAAAGGCTTCCCCCCTGATAAGGGGGGACTGAGGGGGGTTGGTTTTAGGTGTTCCAAGGTACTCTGTCACGATTTTATCATCGTGAGACTGCCCCTCGTTCTGATAATTGCCGCCGTGTCAGCGGCGTCTACGTTCTTCTTGAAAAGTCTCAGTACTCCCCACATATTGTCGACCAACCTCAAAAGATAAGGTATACTCTTTCTAAGCAGCGTTTCATCATAATGCCCTGAGGTAAGAAAGTGTCTGAATTAATTTCCAAGACAAGACGGGATATTTTGGCTCTCCGGGTACTGCCTGTGGTTATTATCGTTGTCGGAGTCATGCTTACCTGGAAACTGTCGACAGAGTTAGCTGTCAGAGTCGCCGGAGACAAGGAACGCTGGGTGCTATCCGCTGGGATAAGTATTACTCTGCTGTTCTCCCTCTTCTCCTACGCCCTTACGCGCAGTCACAGGCTCACCTCCACCGCACTCCAGGAAGCCACCCAGGCCAATCGCAGCCTGTCGGAGCGTGAGGCGCTGCTGCGCACCATTTACGACAACTCCAGCGTCGCCATCTTCATGGTTAACACTGAAGGGATCATTCTGCATGCCAACCAGCGCGCCGCCGAGAAATTCGGTTACCCGATTGAGGAACTTATCGGCACGGAATGCTTCGATCTCATGTCGAAGGAAGACCGGAGAAGTACCCGCCGACTGTTTGAGAAAGTGACCGCGGGGAAAGAAAGTGGATTCAGCATCGATCTTCCCTTTTTCCGCAAGGACCGTTCCGAATTCCTGGGTGGAGTTACCGGGAGGCCGTTTTATGACTCCGAAGGGAAGATCATCGGGATTGTCGGCGTCATCGCCGACATCACGGAACGACGCAAGGCCGAGGCTGCCATGCGTCTTGCCAAGACAGTTTTTGAGACAAGCCATAGCGGCATCATGGTTACCGATGCCGACAAAACCATCATATCGGTCAATCCTGCCTTTTCTATCATAACCGGCTACACCCCGGAGGATGTGCTGGGACGGAATCCGAATCTGCTTTCTTCGGGACGTCAGAGTGCGGAATTTTATGCCCACATGTGGAGGGATATCAAGGAAACCGGATACTGGGAAGGAGAACTGTGGAATAAACGCAAGAACGGGCGCCTCTTTCCGGAAATGCTCTCAATCAGCAGTGTCCATAACGGAGACGGTGAGGTCGTCAACTATGTCGGCATATTTTCGGATATTACCGGAAGGCGAAAAGCCGAAGAACGGATTCTTCACCTTGCACACCATGACCACCTGACCGGTCTGCCCAACCGCGCCTGTCTTTTTGAACGCGGCGTGCATGAACTTGCGCTGGCACAACGGTACAATCACTGCATGGCTATCCTTTTCATAGATCTGGACCGCTTCAAGCCTATTAACGATAACTACGGTCACGATTCAGGTGATGCCGTATTACGCATCATCGCACACCGGCTGACGAACCTGGTGCGTGTAACGGACACGGTCTGCCGTCAGGGGGGTGATGAATTCGTCATTCTTATACCTGACTTCCAGGTGAACACCAGCCTTGAGGAACTGGCCAGGAAGCTGCTCTCCTCGATCGAGCAGCCCTGTCTTGTCAAGGGGATGAAACTGTCTGTCTCAGCCAGCATCGGCATTGCCGCCTATCCGGAACACGGAGACACCTTCGACTCCATTCTTCAGAAGGCTGATACGGCCATGTATGAAGCAAAGACAAATCACGACGCTCCCATCTGCTTCGCGAGAAATTAGACGTCGTGTTCAGAAAAAACTGGCCGGCGGCCACGACCTCACAAACACACCTTGAGAATCTGGTCCATGTCGGTATACCCCTTTAACACCTTCATAATGCCGTCCATCTTCAGGGTCCACATCCCTTCCTGCTGGGCAAGTATCTTTAACTCATCGGCACCGGTGCCTGTTTTGATGGCTCTCTTCACCGCAGGCGTCCCCATCATGAGCTCATGCAGTGCGATGCGCCCCTTGTACCCCGTTCCGTTGCATTTTTCGCAACCGGTACTGGCCATGAATTCAGCATTATCATACGAAGGGAGGTGTTCTGATACGTGACCTGCTTCGTGAACAAAGAGCTCCATTAAATCGTCGTAGATCTCACGCCCGGGTTTTATCGGTTTCTTGCAGGCATCACACAGTTTGCGAGCGAGACGCTGGGCAACTATCAACAAAAGGGCATCAGAGAAATTGAAGGCGTCCATGCCCATGTCGATGAGGCGGACCACCGTTTCCGGAGCGCTGTTTGTATGGAGGGTACTGAAAACCAGGTGACCGGTGAGGGATGATTCTATGGCGATCTTTGCCGTTTCGGCGTCCCTCATCTCGCCGATCATTATCACATCCGGGTCGGCACGCAGGAAGGATCGCAATGCCTGGGCAAAGGTGAAGCCGATCTTGTAGTTGACCTGGACCTGACGCAGCCCTGACTGTGTTATCTCCACCGGATCCTCGACGGTCCATATCTTCCTGTTTGGCCTGTTGATGTAACCAAGAGCCGAGTGTAGTGTCGTGGTCTTGCCGGAACCGGTGGGGCCGACACAAAGGATCAGACCGTAGGGTTTGTTCAGAACATCCTTGAAACGATCCAGATTGTACGGCATGAGCCCCATTTCCTCGATGGGGAGAGGTTTGGATGCTGCCAAAAGCCGCAGCACGGCATCCTCATTCCCCCCCACGGTAGGGGTGATTTCCACACGGAATTCCAGCTTGCGCTGCTCATAACGGATCGTAATCTTGCCGCTCTGCGGCTTGCGATGTTCGGAGATATCCAGTCCCGAGATAATCTTGATGCGGGAAATGATGGCGTTTTTAAAGGTGGAGGCTATGGTATGGATAACAACACATTCGCCGTCGATCCTGTAACGGACGCTGATGGGCCGTTTTCCGCTTCCCGGTTCAAAATGGATGTCAGATGCTCCTTTTTTGTACGCGTCGATCAGAATCTTGTTTATCAGCGAAATGACCTTGGAGTCAGGCTCGATGAACATCGGGCTGTCAAGTTCATCCTCGATAGGCAACGATTGTCCTTCATCCACCATCTCTTCAAGAAGAGAATCGACAGAACTTTTGCTGAAGTTGTAATGACGGTCGATTGCCGCGGCGATCTGTTCACTTGTCGCCACCACCAACTCGACAAAGTAGCTTGTGTTGAAACGCAGGCTGTCGCCGATGGTGGAATCCGTCGGATTTGAGGTTGCAACGCGGAGTTTTCGTCCGCTAATTTCCAAGGGAAAGACACGCAAACGGGTGACGAGTCCCTCTGACAATGCTCCCAGCGCCTCTTCAGAGGGGAAATGCTGCTCCAGATCAACGAAATCCAATTCGAATTTTGTGGCAAGGGCCAGAAGGAGCTGCTCTTCGGTGACGAATCCCATGGATATGAGCAGTTCACCAACCCTGACTTTCCTCCCGGCCTTCTGGCTATCCAATGCCATTTGAATCTGTTCGAGTGTCACGAGACCGGCTTCCATGAGTATGTCGCCGACCCTGATTTTGCGAGGAATGAGCTGAGCTCTGTAATCCTTTTGAATGGTTGTTTCGATCACCTCACGGGGGATATCGGCGGCAGTGGCAAGATGTTCTCCCATGCGTTTCTTTCTGAGACTCTCCTGGGTCTTCAGGGCATCCTTTATGATTTTGTCGGATACCGGAGTCTGTTCCTGAATGATCTCTCCGATAAGGCGTTCCTGGGTACGGCGGCGGACACCACTCGATGAGAAGAACATGGTGGGGAAGGGTGCTAACTTGTCTTGCAAAATTCCGACAAAACCCCTCTCAAATTTACTGTTGGGAAATATTAGCACCTTGAATGTTTCACCGTTAATGGTTTCGACCGTCTCCAGAGATGCGAGATCTACCGAATGAGCCCATGCAGGGAGTGCGGAAAATAATATATAGCACACCTCCTCCAATGAAAATGTGTGCGTTTGACTGGTTTCATCGACACGGACCTCAATGTCGACACTGCTGGCACCAAAAGTGCGGGCCAGTTGACCTTCTATGCATTGGCCGTCTTTCAGATGTATGCCAAGTTTACTTTTCATAAATCATAACTCCTTGCGCCAAAGGCTGACTCCGCCGCTTCGAGCGGTTCTCTGGTATCCACTTATTCCAACTTACCTCAGTATTGCCGGATAAGCAATTCCGTCGTTTAAACCACCTGCGACCCGATAATCTGCCCTGTCACAAAATATTTCAGTTACCCCTTGATTTTTGAAGGAGCGCTGTTTATATTCCGACTGTTAGCACTCTGCAACTGCGAGTGCTAATTTCGACTTTACCACCACACCACACACGGATAGAAAGGAGAAGAACAGATGAATTTACGACCACTTCAGGACCGCATCATCGTGAAGAGAGTAGAAGAAGAAACCAAAACCGCCGGAGGTCTTTTCATCCCTGAGACCGCTAAAGAAAAACCGCAGCGCGGCGAAATCGTAGCTGTCGGCAACGGCAAGAAAACCGAAGACGGCAAAGTTCTGCCGCTGGACGTAAAGGTTGGCGATCTTGTCCTGTTCGGTAAATATGCCGGAACAGAAGTCAAAGTTGACGGCAACGATTACCTGATGATGCGTGAAGACGACATCCTGGCCGTTATTGAATAAGAAACCGTTTTTTTCAATCGCCACAAAAACGTATTTAAATCCAGATTATACATTAATACACACGGAGGAACACGCGAATGGGTGCAAAGATCATCAAGTTTGACCAGGAAGGGCGCAACGCCATCCTGAAGGGCGTCAATATTCTCGCCGACACAGTTAAAGTAACCCTCGGACCAAAAGGGCGCAACGTCGTTATCGACAAATCCTACGGTTCGCCACTGATCACCAAGGACGGCGTCACCGTTGCCAAAGAGATCGAACTGGAAGACAAGTTTGAAAACATGGGCGCACAGCTGGTCAAGGAAGTTGCTTCAAAGACCTCCGACGTTGCCGGCGACGGCACCACTACTGCAACCGTTCTGGCCCAGGCAATCTATCGTCAGGGCTCCAAGCTGGTTGCTGCCGGTCACAATCCAATGGAAATCAAGCGCGGCATCGACAAGGCTGTTGAAGCGATTGTTGACGAACTGAAAAAAATCTCCAAACCGATCAAGGATCACAAAGAAATCGCCCAGGTCGGCACCATCTCCGCCAACAACGACAAGACCATCGGCGACATCATTGCCGAAGCGATGGAAAAAGTCGGCAAAGAAGGCGTTATCACCGTTGAAGAAGCCAAAGCAATGGAAACCACCCTTGAAACAGTTGAGGGTATGCAGTTCGACCGCGGCTATCTTTCCCCCTACTTCGTGACCGATCCGGAGCGTATGGAAGCCACGCTTGAAAACGCCATGATCCTGATCCACGACAAGAAGATTTCCAACATGAAGGACCTGCTCCCGGTTCTGGAGCAGAGCGCCAAATCCGGCCGCCCACTCATGATCATTGCCGAAGACATCGACGGCGAAGCTCTGGCAACTCTGGTTGTCAACAAACTGCGCGGCGTCCTGAATGTCTGTGCCGTTAAAGCTCCGGGCTTCGGCGATCGCCGTAAAGCCATGCTGGAAGACATCGCCATCCTGACCGGCGGCCAGGTCATCTCCGAAGAAGTCGGCTTCAAACTCGACCAGACCACGATCGAAATGCTCGGCCAGGCCAAGCGCATCACGATCGACAAGGACAACACCACCATCATCGACGGCAACGGCAAGGAAGAAGCAATCCAGGGCCGCGTCAAGATGCTCCGTGCCCAGGCTGAAGAAAGCTCCAGCGATTACGACAAGGAAAAACTCCAGGAGCGCCTGGCCAAACTGGTTGGCGGCGTAGCCGTTATCAAAGTCGGCGCGGCAACCGAAGTTGAAATGAAAGAGAAAAAGGCCCGCGTGGAAGATGCACTGCACGCAACCCGCGCAGCAGTTGACGAGGGCATCGTCCCTGGCGGCGGCGTAGCCTATATCCGTGCCATGTCTGCCCTGGAAGGCCTCAAGCTGGTCACCGAGCAGCAGTTCGGCGTAAACGTGATCAAGGTTTCCCTTGAATCACCAATCCGCCAGATAGCAGAAAATGCAGGGATCGACGCTTCGATCGTAGTTGACAAGGTCAAGAACGGCAAGGATGCCTTTGGATACGACGCCGCCAATGATGAATATGTCGACATGATCAAAGCCGGCATCATCGATCCGACCAAGGTTTCCCGCAGCGCTCTTCAGAATGCGGCTTCCATCGCCGGCCTGATGCTGACAACCGAAGCACTGATCGCCGAGAAGCCGAAAGAAGATGCCGGCGGCGGCATGGGTGGCGGTATGCCTGGCGGCATGGGCGGCATGGGCGGCATGGGCGGCGGAATGTACTAATCAGTACGCCCGCACCCTGTAGAACCCAATAGCTGCATCTGTTTCATGCATGGGCGGAAAACTTCGGTTTTCCGCCTTTGTTTTTTTCTGTTAATGCGCTAATATGGCGAGCGTTGTACCAAACCAGATAAACGATCGGGGCTTTCATGGAATTAATCGGCAGGGCATTGACATTGAGTGAGCTCGTATCATATCAGGACGGCTCGGTTGTCAGCAAGACGCTGATCGACAAGAAAATCGGCACGGTGACCATGTTTTCTTTCGGTGCCGGGCAGGGATTAAGCGAGCATACCGTACCGTATGACGCTTTTGTCCAGGTGGTTGATGGCGAAGCGGAAGTTGTCATCAATGGTGAAGCGCACACCGTGACCGCCGGCCAGATGATCATCATGCCGGCCAATATTCCCCATGAGCTGAAGGCGGTCAAGCCGTTCAAGATGCTGCTGGTCATGATAAGGGCCTGAGATATGACTGATAAAACCGCCGTGCTGCTGCTCCAGATGGGAGGGCCTGATTCGCTTTCCGCGATTGAGCCGTTCCTGTATAATCTCTTTTCCGACCGGGACATCATCCGCATCGGGCCGGCGTTTCTGCAGCCGATGATCGCCCGCTTCATTGCGCGCCGCCGGTCGAAGAAGGTCATGGAATATTACCGGAAGATCGGCGGGAAGTCTCCGATCCGCGAGCTGACCGAACAGCAGGGCGCCGACCTGGAAGCGGTCCTCGGCCCGGATTACCGCTGTTTCGTGGCCATGCGCTACTCGAATCCGGATACGGCAGAGGCGCTGGCCGCCATCTCGCGTGAAGGGATCACCAAGGTGATCGCCCTCTCGCTCTATCCGCATTATTCCCGCGCCACGGTTGGTTCCAGCATTAATGAACTGGAGCGCGAGCTGAAAAAGTCCGCGTCTCCGCTCAAGCCCTCCTACATCCGCCACTTCTATGATCACCCGGCCTACATCGCCGCACTGGCGGAAAAGGTCGAGCGTGGGCTGGCCGGTTTTCCGGAGCGGAGCAGGGTGCAGCTGGTCTTCTCGGCCCACGGCCTGCCGCAGTCATTTATCGATTCCGGCGATCCCTATCTTGAGCATATTCAGGCGACGGTGCGCCTGACCATGGAGCATTTCGGCGGCATTTCCCATCATCTGGCGTTCCAGTCCCGCGCCGGTCCGGTCAAATGGCTGGAGCCGTCCACCGAAGCAAAAATCGCCGAACTGGCAGCCGCCGGCTGCACGGAACTGCTGATGGTGCCGCTTTCGTTCGTATCCGATCACATCGAGACCCTCTATGAGATCGATATCCAGTACAGGGAAGAAGCAAACGCACTCGGCATTGTTGATTTCCGGCGCACCGAAGCGCTCAACAGCTCTCCAGCGTTTATTTCCTGCCTGGCGGAACTGGTTCGACCGACTAAATAGATAATTTATTATAATTAAAATACACTATGTTGATTTTAAACGGCTTTTCCTTGTAACTGCCGGTTATTGAATTGATGTCAAATATGTAGATGATGTAATCCGTCATACAGGGTCAGGTTTATGCGCAAGCGCAATGTTGTTATAGCCACGTCAGTACTGTTTTTTGCCATTTGCACACTGCTTGCGTCAAAGGTAAAGTTCAATTACCATAACGACCATGAAGGTATATTTATCTTCAAAGGACAGAACGGTGATTTGCTGGAGGTCAGCGACGATCTGTTCCCCGAGGAAAATCAGCGCCTGCTGTGGGGTATGCCGCTGCCGAAATATAAAAGGGCAAAGGAATCAGGGGCATGCCTTCCCACGGACAAGCCATGCACACAGTTCGAATGGAATGAGGATTCCGGCAGAGGATTCATAAAGACTTTTTATCCGAACGGCGAAAAGCTTGTAATCAATCTGGGCCGTTTTAAGGATAGCCAGGGAAAGTCTGTTTCAGGCCTGTTTCTGGGAGGAAACATGTCTCCAGGTGATCCGGACTTCCAGCAGTTTAACAGAAACGAAACCGGTATGGCATACTTTGACGGTAAGCGTTATTTTCACATTTGGTGCAATGTCAACGAAGGCATAGTGGATTCTGCCGGTAAACTTCTGTACCCTTCCGACTGGGCTTTTCATTCAAGCAGGATATTGGAAAATTCCACTCAGGACTTGACCATAACCAGCGAGCACCAGACTATGGTAAACAATGTGCCGGTAATAATTGTACGTACCCTGTTCTACC
>JBAVTM010000072.1:0-1898 GCA_049696195.1 Desulfuromonadaceae bacterium
GCTGCTCCTGCTGCTGCTCCTGCTGCTCCTGCTGCTCCTGCTGCAAAGTAATTCGCTTTTAGCGAATACCGAAAAAAGCCGCATCGAAAGATGCGGCTTTTTTTGTGCGTGCAGCAGTAGTATAGTACTGGTCAAAGTCGAACCAATCAAAAGAGGTCTCAAAAAAATGGCTGATCAGATCGTTCGGGCATTATGCCTGTCAGGCGGCATCAGGATTCTTGTGTGTAATGCAAGTGTGCTGGCGCGTGAAATCTGTGCACTTCAACAGACATCAGCGACGGCAAGTATCGCGCTTTCACGGGGGCTGGCGGGGGGAGCCTTGATGGGCGCCCTTCTCAAGGAGGGGCAGCGGACCGCCCTCAAGTTTGAGGGGAATGGCCCGCTTCGCAAGATGATCATTGAAGCGGACAGTGACGGGGCGGTGCGCGGATGTGTCGGAAATCCGGGCGCCGATCTCGAAGCGGTGAATGAAAAATGGAATGTGGCGGGGCTGATCGGCAGGGCAGGTTTCCTGACCGTCTCCAAGGATCTCGGTGTAGGGGGACGGCCGTATCAGGGGGTCGTCCAGCTGGTCAGCAGCGAGGTGGGGGAGGATCTGGCCTATTATCTGACCGACTCCGAGCAGACCCCTTCCGCTGTCGGACTGGGTGCAACTCTGTCTGAAGACGGGCTGATTGCGGTATGCGGTGGTTTTCTGGTCCAGGCGTTGCCAAAGGCAGACGACGGTGAAATTGAAACGATCATGGCACGGATAGCAGAATTGCCCGCATTGTCGGGACTGCTCGAAGATGGAGGCGCTGAGGGGGTCATCCGGGAGCTATTCGGCGACATCCCCTATACGATTCTGGAATCCCATGAGATCTTCTTCCGTTGCGGATGCGGAGTGGCAAAGGTCGAACAGGCTCTTCTTACGCTGGGGATCGATGCGTTGCGTGATATGCGGACAAAGGAAAACGGTGCCGAAGTGTCCTGCGAATTCTGCCGCAAAGCATATCATCTGGGCGTTGCTGAACTCGATGCTTTGATCATTCAGGCTTCAGAACAGTCCGGTTGCTAGCGTGCCGACGGTATTGCTGACAATTGCCTACGACGGCACGAACTATTCGGGGTGGCAGGTGCAGCCAAACGGTCTGGCGGTGCAGCAGGTTGTTGAGGAAGCGCTTGAACAATTGCTGAAGGAGCGTGTGCAGGTGCGTTCTTCCGGACGAACCGATGCCGGTGTGCACGCCCGTGCCATGGCGGCCTCCTTCAGTACGAGCCGGAATCTCCCGTTACGGGCTTTTGTTGAAGGTGCAAACCGGTTTCTTCCTGTTGATATCGCCGTCCAGAGCGCCCGCATCGTACCGGATGGATTCAAGCCGATTACGATGGCGCATGCCAAGCAGTATCGCTATACCATCATCAACTCAACCGTTCGTACTCCGCTTGATCGCTTGTACTGCTGGCAGGTCCGGGAGCCGCTCGATCTCGACGCGATGGAGGAAGCTGCCGGTCGTTTCGTCGGCAGTCATGATTTCGCCGCGTTCCGCGCCTCTAATTGCGTCGCCAGGACCACGGTCAGGCGGATAGATTCAGTCCTGATCACCACGGATGGAGCCCGTATTACCATTGATGTTACCGGTGGGGGATTTCTGAAAAACATGGTGCGCGTGATGGTCGGTACACTCGTTGACATCGGAAAGGGACGCTTTGCCCCTTCGGATATTGACAGGCTGCTGCAGGGGGGGGATAGAAAAGAGGCCGGGAGTACCGCACCGGCCTGCGGATTATGCCTGATAAGGGTGGTTTATCCCGACCTTGATAAACAGGAATAAGTGCGTTAACGAAGTAATTTTCTGCCCGGAAGCGCAGAAAATACTTCTAACTTACTAAGGAATTCACTTCTCTGCCAGAAGACT
>JBAVTM010000073.1:0-9226 GCA_049696195.1 Desulfuromonadaceae bacterium
CGCCGATGCTCTTCGGATCGACCTTGACCAGCTCCCCCAGCGGGTCCTGCAGACGGCGGGCGATGGAAATCGCTCCCCGCACCGTCAGGTCCAGCTCGGGAAACTCCTCGCGGGCGATATCCGAGGCCGAATAGATGCTGGCTCCCGCCTCGCTGACCGACACGACCGGGAGCTGCCTCCCGGCACCGGCCAGGGTTTCCTTGACAAAAATCTCCATCTCGCGCCCGGCGGTGCCGTTGCCGACCGCGACCATCTCGACACCATGGCTTTCGACGATCCGGAGCAGATCCTGCCGGGCCTGGGGAATCCGCCCTTCACCGATGTGGGGGTAGACCGTGACATGCTCCAGGAAACGCCCGGTCTCATCGACCGCCGCCAGCTTGGAGCCGGTGCGAAAGCCGGGGTCGATCCCCAGCACCCGCTTCCCCCCGGCCGGCGGCGCCAGCAGCAGTTCCCGCAGATTCCGGGCAAACACCTGGATTGCCGCCTCGTCGGCGCGCTCCTTGCTCTCCAGGCGCAGCTCAACCTCGATGGAGGGGGCGATCAGCCGCTTGTAGGCATCCTCCGCCACCTTCTCCAGCAGCGGGGTGAAGACGCTCCCCCGCAGGATCAGGCGCGACTTCAACCCGGCCAGGATCTGTTCGACCGGCGCGCTGATCGAGAGGTAGAGAACCTCCTCCTTCTCCCCCCGCCGCATCGCCAGCATCCGGTGCGAAGGAACCGCCTTGAGCGGCTCCTGATAATCATAATACATCTCGAACTTGGTGACCTGGCCCTTGTAGTCGGCCGCCACCCGCGAGGTCATCACCCCCCGCTCTTTCGTCAGCCGCCGCACGCCGGCGCGGGCATCGGCGTCGTCGGAAAGGCGTTCGGCCAGGATATGTCCGGCGCCATCAAGGGCGGACGCCGCATCGGGGACCTCGTTTTCAGGATGTATGAAGGGGAGCGCCGCATCCTCGGGAGTGCCGGCAGTCACCTCCTGGGCGGCGATGATATCGGCCAGCGGCTCCAGCCCCCGTTCCCGGGCAATAGTCGCCTTCGTGCGCCGCTTCGGCTTGTACGGCAGATACAGGTCTTCAATCTCGGTTTTCTGGCGCGAGGCTTCGATTCTCTCCCGCAGCTCCGGGGTCAGCTTCCCCTGTTCCTCGATGGATTTGAGCACCGTGATCCGGCGTTCCTCCAGCTCGCAGAAATAGGCGAACTGCTCCTCGACGTCACGGATCTGCACCTCGTCCAGTTCACCGGTATGCTCCTTGCGGTAGCGGGCGATGAAGGGCACCGTGGCCCCTTCCTGCAGCAGTTCGATGGTATGTTCCACCTGGAACGGCTTGAGGCCGGTCGCGGCGATGATATGGGGTAACAGCCTGCGGATTTGTTCGTCGGTCAGCTTCATTAGGGCTCCACTCTGTGGGATCGGATACTGCGTTCATAGGGCAGAAATCAAAAGAGGAAACCAACTGCTGGTTTCCTCCTCTGGCTTCTGCAGATATATACTGCACCGTGCTGCCGGGTTACCGGTTCGCATGTGCAGCGGAAATGCTTAACCGTATTTTACCGGGTCTCACCTTTGCGGCCGACCCATCAGGAGGACCCATTCTCTGCTTATCCAGTACGTTATACAAGAGAATTAATTCCAATGAGCCCTGCTTACAAATTGTCCTCATCGATATGCATCAAATGCGGTATCTACGCGTAAGAGAATTCGTCGATCCGCAGCAAAACTACATCCATGACCTTTTCTGTTGATATGAGAAGCTGAACTTCATGAACGTTTTCAACAGTACCAAGAGACAGTCCCGCAGGGATTTTCAGGTGGCTCTTACCCGATTGCATAGTATCCATAATCGTATTTCTCACCGTGCAACCATCACAGTAAAGGGTCTTTCCGCACCCTTCAGGCAATCTTGAATTTACACACTCAAACACATCACCACATTGAAAACCTTCTATGTCAGGCAGCTCTTTTTGTAAAAGTCCTCTTGCAGATCTGTTGGCACTTGATACGATACCCAATGAGTTGATAACAACCACAGGTGCATCAAGACCATCGAAATAATCAAGCAAAACGTGGTTATTTGGCAATACTATTTTTAATACACATTCATTGCAGATTCCATGCGTAATGATGCTGTCTGAGATGGGCTCTAAAGAATCGGTTCCAATAACCTTACTGCACCAGGAGCATACTGTTTTCATAAACAACTCCTTTCCCTTGATATCTTCAGAATGTCCCTAATGCCCCTCAACGCTCCTGATCATCCGGCTACTATCTGGAATTATGCGTCGATGCTGTTTGCTTCTGCATATCTTACCTGTTTTGCTATGTTCAGGAATATTGTACCAAGCATCAAATCAGCTATTGCGCTTACCACCACTCCAACAATAATCAGCACAACTGATGCCACACATAGGCCGGTAAGCATGTTTGCATAACAAAACGGTTTGAGCATCCCTCCGATATTTTCCTGCAACTTCAGCAATCCATAGCCGAATTGAATCTGAACTATCCCTTGAAACACCATAATTACCAGTGCGGCAATACCAAGTGTCTCTTTCAGTGGAGAGAAGAACAGTCCAGCCAACACAAGAACACCAGCTACGACATTTGCCATAATCATCAGGTCTATGTATCTGTCCGTATCATGGAAAGCGAACTGCAGGTTTAGAAGCGTCTTCATGTATCTGGTAATCACAACAAATAGTACCGTCCCAAATACCTGTATAAGTGTTTGAATTGTCTGGGCTGTTAAATTGGCCCTGCCTTCAAGCTTGAACATGAGATATGTCAGAGGGAGGGCAATGAACGCCCCGATCATCGTTATCCATCCAGCGGCAACAAGGGTTTTGTATGACAAAAGATACTCCTGTTAACTACTTCCCTGGTTTGGGGGTTGCTTTCTTTGCGGTGACAGGCAAGCCACATTATTTTCTGATCATACCTATATCTACCTTTTAAATATCAATCAAACGTAAAGCAATGGCTTTTATTTAAACTCCAGCTTGTAGTATAGATCCGCGCCGCTCTCGGTGCCGGTCTGGGTTTCGATCTGCCACTGCTTATAAATATCGTACCGTAACCGGAACAGGTTGCTTCCGGTAAACAGTGACTTGCCGTAACTGACATAGATTTGCGGGGTTAGATACTTACCCACGGTGAGCATTGTCTCGGTGATGCCGGGCTGCTGCGTTGCCGGTATGGCCCCGGGAGGGGTCACCTGGAGCGGCTTGTACCCCATATAACTGCTGGTTCCCCCGACACCGCCCTGAATCTCCAGGGTGCTCAAGCCGAGGTGACTTTTTATCTGTTCCTGCAGATCCGTTGCCTTGCTGGAAGTGAGCAGCGCACCGGCAGCCTGGGCCAGGAGATTGGCCTGTTCACCGCTGCTGCCGAGCGGATGGCCAAGGATGATATAGGCCAGGACGTCGACGTCCGGCATGGAGGGCTCGGAGTAGAGTTTGGTGACCGGTCGCTGGAGAGTTCCTGTAACCGTTACGCCGGCCCGCACGTCGCCAATGGTGCGTAGAGCCAGAAAATCGAGGGCCGGGCGATTAATGGGGCCACCAGCGAAGAACAGGCGTCCGCGAACGATCTCAAGGTTCACCCCGTAGGTACGGTAACGCCCTTTGACTACCTTGATCTCGCCTGTGCTGGAGATCCTGTCGAGACTGCTGAATGACAGGTCCATGGCGCCGCCCAACTGGGCATCGATTCCCGCCACCTTGACGAAGACCCGCTCGCCGAGAAGCACCCGGACCCGGACGTCCATAATCAGGGGAGAACTCTTCTCGGACGGCATGACTCTCCCCTCCAGGATGACGTCGCTGCTCGGCGCGACAACCGTGCGGGACTGCGCGCCGATGATGTTCAGTTCAGGCAGACGCAGTTCTCCGCGCAGGGTGAGTTTTTGAGGAGTACCCTCAAAGCTGAGATTCGGCGTGCTCAGAATCCGGAGTTCAGGGAAATGGACGGTTTGAAAATTATCACCGCGGATGGTGCCCTTGTAGCTCACCACACGCCAGCCGGCCAGGGTGAGGAGCGCCGTCCCCTCAACATGACCGGGGCCTGAGACGGCTCTAAAAGAGTCTATGAGGATGAGATTCTTTTCCAGGCGTGCCGCGAGCTGGACGTCCTTGAGGTGAATTCCGGCGGTGGGCAGATACGCACCGGCCTTGGCCAGCCGCAGCTTTCCTCCGATGAGCGGCATGTCCCAGGTCCCGCTGATGTCAAGATCGGCGTCAAGCTCTCCGAAGCTTTCCTGGACTAAACCAGGAAACAGGGCGGTAATAATCCCCTTTTCCTGGACCTGACCGCGGAGCGATGCCCGGAGAGGCCCCTTCGGATTGACGGCAACCGGGAAACGTGCCGGAATCGGCAGCTGGAATTTCGCCCGGGCCCGACCGTTTTCAGCCATAGTCAGGGAAAGGTTGCCGGCCAGTGTTTCTCCCCGCCAACCCCACGAGACAGTTGCCGACGTGAAGGCGAGGTTCAACTCTCCGTCACCCCTTGCCTGGTGTAACGTCCCCCCCGAAAGCACGCCATTGCCGTCCAGTTCAAAGCGTTGTCCCGGGAGCATGATCCCCCTGGCCAGACCGCTGATGCGTCCTTCCACTCTGGTGTCACGGGGGAGCCAGTGTTTGAGCAGCACCATGTCGATCCCGCTCAATTCCGCCGTCAGTTCCCCTTTCTCAGGCATGGCCAGTCGGAGCGGAGCGGGTGACGAAAAGGTCCCTTTCAATCTTCCGCCGTCTGCCGTAGCGAGCTCAAAACCTACCCGCAGGCCCTGTTCGCTGCCGTCAAAGGTTACCAGACTCCGCTGGAGAGTTATGCTGCCTCCCTCCCCGGTGTATGTCCCGCTGCCGGCGGCGCTCCCTGCCAGGGTGAGTCGTTTTCCGGACAGAAAGCCTACCCGCATGGTACCGCGACTGCTTCCCGTGATCTGCATATCCTTCAGCCAGGGATTGGCTCTGGACAGGTTCAGGCCGGCCCATTGCGCCCGGACCTGGCCGCTCAGCGGATTCAGGGCCAGATCGGCGGCGACTTCGAGACGCTCCGCTGCACCCGCAGTGAGGGTCAGGGTGGATAGGGAAAGGTTGCCGGCACTGACGGCAAATGCCGCCGGAGCCGCCAGGTTCCACGGCCCGTTGCCGTCCCTGCCTGCGAGGCGGGTAATCTCTCCCTTCCAGACACCGTTGTTGTACCCGGCAGACAGGCTCAGTCGCGCCTCGGCGGCGGCTGAACGCAGCGTTGCATTCACGGTGTGACGTTGCAGGGTTCCGTCTGCCGCAAGCATCACATCATTCATCGAATACCCTTCATAGACCACATCCCGCAGAGTTGCGGCGACATGCAGGGGGTAGCCCGTGCCTTGATCGAGCCGGACAGACAGATTGGCGGCGGCTATCCTCATTCCAGCGTAGGCCAACCTGTTCCCCGTGCCGGAAACGGCGCCGCCGAGCTGTCCATCGCGCCAGCGCAGCCAGCCTCCGGCCTGAAGCGTCCCGGACGATCCCGGAACCAGTCGGGAAAAGTCGCTGATCTGTGCGGCCAGGGTGATCCGCTGGTTCAGTTCCCCCGAGGCGTGCAGGTCGAAGCCTTTACCCTGCAGCTCCAGCCGGGCAAGGGAGAGGTTGTTGCCGGCAAAGTCCGCCTGCAGCTCACCGGTCAGCGCCTGCCCGTGCAGGCGGCTTTCCAGGAGGGTGCCGCTGACGCTCCCGGTGAGGGGTGCCTTCCCGGACCAGGCCAGGTTACCGGCAGCACTGAAATTTGCCACGCCCTTCCAGGCAGGGTCAATCCTGGCAGGGTTGAGGTTCCTGCCGCTGATCGCCCCCCGCATGGCAAAGCCGTTGCGCCAGTCGATATCCAGGTTTCCCGCCAGAGATCCATCGAGGATCGTGCCGGTCAAGGGTGCCAGCTTCATGCCTTCATGCGTGCCGTGATAGGCCGCGGAAACAGACAACGCCTGCCACCCGTGTGCCTGGTTGGCCAGGGTGAAGTCGCCCCGATAGCTGTCAAGGGTTCCCGCAAACCTCAGGGTGCCGGAGAGGTCGGTCGGCACGTTCAGTTCGGGGGCGAGATCGAGACCGGCCGCCTTGACCTGCAGCGACAGGACCGGCTCCCGGCGTGTGAACGCCAGCGATCCATCGGCAGTTACCATGCCTTTTCGGCCCGGGCTGGTCAGGCGAAGCCGGCGCAGATTGAAGGCATTCCGCGCCATCCCCACATCTCCGCTCAGCTCCAGCAGCTTCCGTGCGCCGGCACTCCCGGCAACCGCGACCATCCCGACAAACGGCTCGGGGCCCGTGCCGCTGCCGGGTCGTGCCTGCAGCGTGAACTGATCCATCTCCGCTACGGGCTGCGCCAGGGCGATGGCAAGGTCTGCCGTGAGGGACGGCTGCCTGAAGCCTGCCGAGACGCTGCCGTTTATCCATCCGGAAGGGGATGCCGCCGTGAGATGGCTGATGGAGAGCAGGCCGTCCTGCCAGGTAACAGAGGAGGCGATTGACGTCACCTGCAGGGGTTGTTCCTGCAGGCGGCGATAGACGAGGTTTGTCACCAGCAGCCGCGTGACCATTACATCAAACAGCTGTGCATTTCCGGAGACCCGCGGCCAGGCCAGAACCGGCGGTTTGTTGTCGGGAGGGGTATCGTCCTGGATCCGCACCCCGTTGAGGGTGAGTTCCTGGACAGCGGCGGTACCCGACAGCAGAAGGATCGGCTTCCAGCGCAGCTCAAGGGTGTCAAGCTCCAGCTTTTGCTGCGTCAGGCCGACCCGCACCCCTGTGAGGTGCAGATGGTCGAGAATTCTTCCCTCGATCTTTTGAGCGGAGAAGCTGACCACGCTCAGAGGGACGACCGACGTCAGGAACCAGCGTGTTCCGTGAGTCGTAGCGGAGATCCAGACAACGGACACAATAGCCATTCCTGCCAGGGCAAGCGCCACCGCCGCGGCAAGGCGCTGTTTGGTCAGCCGTTTCACAGCTCGAACCCCACGGTAAAGTGGATATGAAGCGACGGGTTGCTGTTGTTCCCCCCGAGCGGACGGGCCACGGAAAGGTTCAAGGCACCCACAGTGGTATAGTAGTGCAGGCCGACGCCCGCTCCCTGGAAGAGGGTGACAGCGGAGAATGAATTGAAGGCGTTGCCGGCATCGTAAAAGAGGGAAACACCCCATTTTTTGAAGAGTGCCCGTTCCAGTTCGATGCTGCCGGTCAGGAGTTGTGTGCCACCCACAACCTTGCCGGAGGCGTCCCGCGGACCGAGGGATTTGTAGGAATAGCCGCGCACACTCTGATCGCCACCGGTAAAGAAACGCAGAGAAGGGGGGATGTCTCTGAGGGGATCGTGCAGCATGGTGGTCCCGGCATTTGCGCGCGTATGCAGGGAAAGGCGCCAGGGGAGTGGCTGAAGGTGACTCCCCGCAGCCAGTATCTGGACCAGGGCCGTGTCCGAGCCCAGCAGCTGATGTGTGCCGCGCAGCTCAAGGATATAGCGAAAGCCCCGGCGGGGACGAACCGGGTTGTCGTAACGATCATCGAAAAAGCGCAGGCCCGGCAGCAGGAGCCGTGCGGTGGAATCCTGAACACCCACTGAATACTCTTCGTATTGGGCTCTTACATAGGCGGTGCCCAGCTTGCCTTTGCCGAAACTCCGGTTACGACTCAACTCCAGGGCCAGTATCCGGCTGTAATAGGTTGCGGTGTCTTCCTGTTGCAGGTTCAACTGCAGCGACGTGGAGCTTCTGACATCCTTCGAGCTGGGTATGATGTAACCGGTCACCAGACCCTGGAGCCGCTCGGCAACAAACAGATGTGAATACAGCTCATGCCCGAGGTGAAACATGTTCAGATCGCGGTAGCGGAGGGTGAACCGCGCGCCGGTGTCGGTGCCGTAGCCTACGCCCGGACGCAGGCTTTTAGGCGGCCCGGCTTTCAGCTGTACGGTTATCGGCACCCTGAATGCTTCGGCTGCCTGTTTTTTCGGTGTGATGATGACCTCTTTAAAGCGCTCGGAGTTGGTGAAGTTACGCTGTGTTTCGCCGAGACGGGGATAGGAAAAACGCTCGCCGGATTTGTAGGTCAGATGACGGCGCAGGAAGCTGTCCGGATAGTCGGGGGCCCCCTGGATGTCCGTAGCGCCGAAATAATACTTCTCACCCGTATCCAGGACCAGTTCAATGGTGGCGGTTGTGGCGGACCGTTCGACGCGGATTTCGTGCCGTGAAAATTCCGCATCCAGGTAACCGAGCTCCTGGGCGCGTATCTTGAGCGCCGCCTTGGCCTCTTCGTACCTCTGATGCAACAGCACGTCTCCCCTGTTTAGGGGGAACTTTGCAACCAGCCTGTCCAAACGCTTTTCCTCGCTGCCTGGCCCGATCACTGTCACCTTGACTTCGGTCAGGCGTACCGGTTCTCCCGGCACTACCCTGACCAGCAGGCGAAACTCTTCGCCGGCCGGTTCGACCGTTACCGTGACCAGGGCGTGGTAATAGCCGAACGGCTCCAGTGCGGTTCTGGCTTTATCCTCCGCCTGCTTTGCGAAACGTTCCAGCCAGAGCCGGTCCACCGCTCCTTCGCGCACCAAACCGGCTGGGAGAACGAGCGACTCCTGCACATTTTTCAGCACATCACCCTCAATGCCGCTAACGACAATCTCGACCGGTTCAGCGGCATGGAGAGGGAGGGCGAGAGAGAGCCAGATGACCAGGCAGGCAAGAGCGGCATGGATTGCTCCATGGCGGGTTCCGTCACACATATGTGGGTATGTTGACATGGGATCAGGCATACTGTGGGACTCTTATACCGGGATGATTGAATTCAGGCTTGATCCTGTAACGATCCGGCACCGGTTGTATCCCGCCAAACGGTGATAAGGATCGCGAAGAGGTGTTAGTGAACTGGCCGGACTTCCGCTGAGCTGTTCCGACGGTCGTCTTAACGACACCTTCGGCCTCCAGCGTGCACATGTAAATATACCATAGAACGTGCCAGAATAAACGTGAGGGCACATCGGCTGCAACGGCATGATTGTACTGGGTAAAAACGGAAGTGCGGAGTAAAGTATGATGGTAGAATCCGTCAGGAAATCCGTCATCCCCCAGCATGGCCGCCACATATGACGGATCCTGCCGAGATTCTCTTTTACGTTTCATTCCAATACCGAATCCGGGTATAATCATTGTCGGCTACGTCGTCGGCAAGGGGTTTTATGCTGTAGACAGCCGGTACG
>JBAVTM010000074.1:0-4480 GCA_049696195.1 Desulfuromonadaceae bacterium
GATTACGCATCCTCAATCAAAAAGATGAACGAGGTGTTACAGAAATACCCCGACACCCCTCTCAGGGACATGGCGCTGTTCTGGCTGGCCCGATCCTACTTCAAAGCGGGCAACCAGCAGGAAGCTGCCCGCTATCTTTCTCAGTTTTCCAAAGAGTACCCTGACAATTCGCTTAAAAACACCGTTGAGGACGAGCTCCTTTCCCTTACGGCACGCTATGAAAAAGGTGAAAAGCTGCCGGTCAAACAGCCTGACCGCCAGCCAGCCCTGAAAGCACGGTCCGAGGCGGAGCGTATAGCAGCATCCGGAGCCGAAGAGGCGAAGCAGGCCGCTGCTGCAAAAGCTGAACAGGATCGTCTGGCCGTGATTAAGACGGAGATGGCACTGCGTACTGAAGCTGCACAGAAAGCACAACGTGCCCGGATTGCCGGCGCCGGGAGCGGAGAAGAGAAGCAGGCAACGGCCGTTGATACATCGGCCCTCCCGCCACAGCAAAAACGTGCCGAGGAAAAAACAGGGGGGGGCAAATCGGCGTATCGCGAAAAGGCAATTGGTCAGTATAAAGCCATCATCGATAAATTTCCCGCATCAACCGCCGCAGTCACTTCCGCCGTAATACTGCGTGAACTCGGCATCGCCGTCGCTGCGGCAACGGCCGGACAACGGCTCTTCGAAGAAGCTGTCACGTCGTACCGTCAGAATGATTGTCATACCGCTCTTGAACTGCTGGACCGTTTTCTTGCCGGCAATCCCGACTCACTTCTGGCTGCCGATGCCAATCTGTACAAGGCCGACTGTTATTTGAAGCTGTCTGCTCAATAAGCCGCCGGTGAAACCAGTCGCGGCCCCTTGAATCCGGCCGGCGGCGCAACGATCCGCATGTCGCACGCATATGGCTGTTCTCACTCCACGGTACGCATCCTACGAGGTTGATACGCAATGAAGATTTCCCCGCTCGATATTCAGCAGCAGCAATTCAAGGTAAAAACATTTCGAGGCCTTGACCCGGATGACGTTGACGCCTTTTTGCAAACCGTCGCCGGTGAAATGGAGGGGCTGATCCGCGAAAACAGCCAGATGAAAGAGCAGCAGTCACAGCAGAGCCGTGAGATGCTTGATATGGCGGAAAAGGAGCGGCAGCTGCGCGAAACCCTGCTTTCTGCACAGCGCGTCATCGAAGAGATGAAGGCCAATGCCCGCAAAGAGGCCGAGTTGATTGTTTCGGAAGCCGAGCTAAAGGGTGAACGCATTGTTGCCGACGCCGAACGGCAGTTGGGTGAGCTGAAGAGTCGGATTGAAGACATCCGCCGGCAGAAGATCCAGTTTGAGATAAGCTTCAAAGGTTTGCTCGAAAGCTTCAGTCGTCAACTCGTAAACGATGAACACGTCTGAACTCCCCTTTCTCGCCACCTCAAAAAACGATCTTGTTCTGAGCATATACGTTCAGCCGCGGGCCTCTAAGAACCAGATATGCGGAATTCAGGGAGAGGAACTCAAAGTCAGGCTCACCTCTCCGCCGGTTGATGGTGCGGCCAACAAGCTCTGTCGGGAATTCTTCGCGGATTTGTTCGAGGTTTCCAAATCATCGGTTGAGATTATATCAGGAGAAACATCCCGCCATAAACGTCTGCGGATCAGCGGCACTCATCCCGGGCAGTTCAACGAACAGATTTCCGCACTCGAAGAAGCCCTGAACTCCGGGCACACACACTGAAAGGAAGTAACCATGGCACAGGCAAAAACAGGCGACAGGGTAAAAGTACACTATACCGGCACACTTGAAGATGGGTCCGTCTTTGACACATCTGAGGACCCCATTGAACAACTGAATGACCATTCATGCGGCTGCGGCAGCAAGAAGGAAACCGATGACGGGTGCGGATGCGGCAGCCATGCCACCGGCCCGATGGAGTTTGTCATAGGCGCCGGGCAGCTGATACCGAAATTCGAAGCGGCCGTGATCGGGCTTGAACCGGGCCAGAGCATAACGGTTTCTATTGCTGCCGATGATGCCTACGGGCAGCGCGCCGACGAAATGGTGGCCGTAATCGAGCGGAGTGAAATTCCCGCAGAGATCAATCCCGAACCGGGTCACCAGATGGAGGTAATTCTGGAAGACGGATCCCCTCTGCCGGTTCTGGTGACGGAAGTTACCGACACGACCATTACCCTGGACGGCAATCACCCTTTGGCAGGTCGTGACCTGACCTTCACCATCCGACTGGTCGAAATCCTCTAGGCTGCTCCGCATCCGTGGCTTAAAAACAAGGGAGGCCGTTAACAGTGCTGTTAACGGCCTCTCTTTATTAGTAGCAGTGACACAAAAACGCCGTGACGTTGAATCGGGGGATTACTGCTGTTTCCCGGTCGCAACCGTTGATCCGGCAGACTGCACCACGAAATCCCTGGCACCCTTGGGCAGATTGGCAAGTACGACGAGAAACGGAATCGCCGTGCCGGGGGCAACCTCCATGTTTGCCAGAGAATCGCCGAACTGGTTGGTCATGGTCGCATCGATCTTGTCGAGCGGCATACTCTCCAGCTGCTCCTCCGTCAGCGGATTTCCGCCATACGCGGTCTTAGTAGCGACGCTTTGCCCCGCGGCATCAAATACGGTCACGGTAACTTGCAGCGCTGCCCGTGCATGTGGGAATTCGTTGAGGGCTTCACCCGAAATCACCAGAAGCTCTCCCGCTTGATCATTCTCGATGAAGGCAGCTTTCACGGCGCGCACGCTAATCCTGCCTTTTTCCAGGGCAGCGGTCCCCTTGGAGGCGGAAAACGAAGAGTAACCGTAATAGCCGAGAACCGCGATCACCAGCAGCGCAACAACCGAGATCAGCACACCGAATAGCGGGCTCTGTTTGCGCCGGGAAGCGATCGAAAGCGGCGGCAACTCCTGATCACCGGCTGCATTTTCATCGAGAAACGCCCGTCTCAATTCATCATCCGCCGATTTTTCCCGGGCTTCAGCCAGAGGGGCAAACAGGATCTCATGGGATGGTTTCAGATCATCCGGATTTACCTGCTGAACCGCCACCGACGTAAGTTCGTCGCCGAAATCGATTTCCCCCAGACTGAATGGCGCATCTCCGGACGAGTCGAGCGAAAATGACGTACCACCCTTGCCGCCGGAATCCTGCCCGCTCATCTCCATTGATTCAGCAAAACTGTCACCTTCAAAATCAAAGGTGATGGTGCTGCTTGATGGTTCGGGAGCGCTCTGTACAACGGCGCCGAACATATCGTCATCGGAGAAGTCAAGCCCCTGCTGTGCCACTTTCCGAGGTGCGACCAACGGGGGAGTAAAGTCATCTACGGTCAGGGTAGACGGAGCGGTCGAATCGGGCTCTGGGTCAGTGTCGCCAAAATCGAAGCTTGAAAAATCGACCTCGCCCCCATCGGCAGCAGGTTCATCCGCCGCAGCCGGGACATTCTCACTGCCATCAACCTGAAGTTCCTCTGAATCAAACGATATTGCGGAGGCATCGAAAGGCGATGTATCAAATGGGGTGAAGCCGGCCTGCTCATTGCGGAGTGAAATATCGCCAAAGGCTCCGGAGTCGGCAGGAGCATCCGTAACAGATTCCGCCGCGAACTGCTGTTCTTCGGGAGCTGCAGCCGGCGCTTTTCCCTGTTCATCAGGGAAAGAAAAACCGAAAGATTCTCCTTCCGGTTCCACTAGTTCCGCTCCGGTATCTTCCTTCTGCACCCTGAATACATGCTTGCACTTGGTGCAGCGGACTTTTACACCCTTGGCAGTAACCCTGGAATCGTCAAGTCGAAATCTGGTCTGACATTTTTCGCATTGGATGATCATCTGCGACTCCTCGATGATGACAGCTTATTCCACGGTAATTGACGGAACTATCTGAAACTGCGCTAGTCCTATATCAGAAAGGTTGCGGGGTGTCAAATCATTACGCCGAGACATTCCAACTATTTAGTCAGGTTTTGCGCACATATTCCGACAATCGGACATGATCTGCAACGACTCGCGTTCTTTCCGTCACAGCCGTCACTGATGCCGAGATGGGCAAGAGAAAAATCATATTTAACCGGATCGACCGGGTCAAAAGAGCGCAATGCACGCGTAATTTCTTGTGCCATGCGCCAGTCGGCTGACTTTCTGCGGGTGAGTCCGAGATAGCGGCTGATGCGGCTGATGTGCGTATCGACCGGAATAATCAGCTGAGCCGGAGACACTCCTTCCCACAAGCCTAGATCGATACCGTCGGCAGGGCGCACCATCCAGCGAAGAAACATGCAGAGCCGCTTGCAGGCGCTGCCGGAGGAGGGGGCGGGAAACAGGAACGGGAAGTAGGAGTCGGCCGGGACGACGGGCGTCCCGAAAACATTCGTATAGTCGAGGGCCAGCACAGCAGCTGAATAGCGGTTCAAGGAGCCGCTTACGTCATCGTCCGCAGCGTTGTGACCCCGCATAAAAAACGAGCCGATGCTGCCTGCCTGCTCCACCATC